>JAAYOR010000028.1 GCA_012520235.1 Fretibacterium sp. | reverse complement strand
ACGATGTTGGGCGAGGGGCCCCCGTCCGTGATGACGTAGTGCAGGCGGTCCTGGTCCAGCATGTGCTCCCTCAGGTAGTTTGCCCCCACGTTCATCAGTTCCACCGCATCCAGAGCGCTGCGCCCGGCCTCGGGGGAGGCGCCTGCGTGAGAGGCCCTGCCCTTGAACTTGAACTTCACGGAGAACAGGGCCGTCATGGTCGCGTCGGTCACGGAGCTGTAGTCCCCCGGATGCCAGGCTAGGGAGAGGTCTGTGCCGTCAAAGTAGTTCAGCTTCGCCATCTTGGACTTGCCCGTCAGCTGTTCCTCGCCCGGGCAGCCAAAGTAACGCACACGCCCCTCGCGCCCTTCCGAAGCAAGGGCCTCCTTCACTGCACAGGCGGCCAACATCCCCGCAACGCCCAGAAGGTTGTGTCCGCACCCGTGCCCCGGCCCGCCCTCTTTCAGAGGTTCGATACGGGTGGAGACGGCCTGAGAGAGGCCTACAAGCGCGTCAAACTCGCCTAGAATACCGATGGCGGGCCCTCCTTTGCCCCACTCGGCCACGAAGGCCGTGGGAAGCCCCTCCTTCTGGGAGACGGTGAACCCCTGGCGCTTCATGAAGTCCATCTGAAGCCGTGCGGCTTCGTGCTCCTCAAACGGCAGCTCCGGATTCTTCCAGATCTCCAGAGCCAGGTCGTCAAAAGCTTTGTGGTTTTTATTGATCCAGTCCAAGATAAAATTTTTTGCCATAGTTTCTGCTCCTTTCTCGTTCTGTCAGGACGCTCTTTTTGCCGCCGCTCTACGCCGCTCTATTTGACCAGGCCTTTTTTGTACAACAGTACCCCGAGTGCGATGCTGAGAAAGACGGCGCCCACCGTGGACAGAGTGCCGGGAATCAGGCCCTTCCTGGCCGCGAGGGTTATCAGGAGACAGAGGGCCAGGACGATAGGGGCCATTTTGGGCTTCATGATGGCGAACTGTACGAAGATGGCCCCAAAGAGGGCTGGCAACAGAAGCTGGAGGGCGTTATTGACAGCCGGGGGCATCATGGACAGGACCTGAGCTCCGGCCAGAACACCGGCAGTCAGAATGACCGTGTTCACAACGATGGAGACGGCCATGCCCAGAGTGGCGATGATGGAGCCCTCCTTGGTGCCGGCCTCAACTCCGGCTATTTTCTGGGCCACCAGAGCGCAGGGGATGCGCAGGTTGCTGATGTTGCCCGAGATGAAGGCCATGTAGGTGCCGCTGACTCCGACGATGGGGAAGTAAGAGAGGGGCTCCACAAACCAGATGATACCCACCGCTCCGGCGATGGAGATAAAGCCATTGAGAATCGCCTGAAAGGGAGGGATGATGCCAAAGACGGCAGCCAGGACGAGGACGGGCCCAAAGGAGAGGAACACGCCCGTCCAGTTTGTCAGTCGTCCCCACCGGATGATGTAGGGAAGGTAGTCTTGTTCGTATCGAGTTTCAGCGTTCATCTGAAGAACCTCCGTTCTTTTACAAGCTCCTACGAGCTTTCCCTTAAAAAATTACGAACCTTTTCATAAACAGGGACCTTGAAGGGGTGACGGTGTGCCCGTGACTTTGGTACAAGAAGAGTTAGAGGGGCCAGAAGACGGCGACCAGCATCCCGCCCATGAGGGCAAAGAAAAGGGCCCATTCCTTCAGCCATTTGATGTCACGCTTGTCCGCCAGCGGGGAGAGGACCAGCATAATCACGCCGCCGGCGATACAGGAGACGGTGTTTTTGTTGAGAGCGAGCAGATGGCTGGCACTGTTGGAGCCGAAGGCTGCCAGGATGGCGGAGGCGGAGATGATGCCCAGTAAGCCCTTGTCGCTCCCCGCAAATTTTTGCTGCACCTTCTCCATCTTGTCCGCGGTCAGAGTGGCGAAGATGATCCAGCCGATGGAGCCCAGGGTCATGGTCCAGACCGCGTTGGCAAAGGCCACCTCCGTCATGGGGTCGGTGCCGATGGTCACGCCGACCGCCTGAGTGCCAAAGCTGACGGCCATCATCTCAAACATGGCCGATCCGATGAAGGAGAGGCGCATCCAGGCCATGGGACCGCCCACCGACACCAGAAGCGCTATGAGGGCGCTCAGGACGACGAAGGAGGGCCCAATCGCCGTGATGAAGCTGCTCTTGATGGCATCATTCATCTGCGTCTTGGTGAGTCCGATCTCAAGGCCGGTGCTGTAGGACTTCCGGGCAAAGAGAAAGGCCTGAACCAAAACGACACCCACAGCCAGTCCTGCGGCAATCCACAGCCAGAAACTATTGGCTGTCGTCAGGTAACTCTGTCCTTCCATTGTTCCGTACCTCCTCTGATTAAATGGAGCCACCAGGGTTTCCCTCAGGCAGCTCATGACACTGCACTATCCACTGTATGGAACAGTGTTTATTTTAAGCCAATACTCTCGCGCTGTAAAGTTTTAATGAAAAAACAAAGTGGAGCGAATAAAATTCAGAAATTCTCCCTTCTCGCTTTCTCACCGGAGAGGCCGCTCTGAGGCGGGCTT
>JAAYOR010000027.1 GCA_012520235.1 Fretibacterium sp. | reverse complement strand
TTTGCGAATCAAGAAAAATTCCGCCTTTCAGGGACCAAAACTTTACTTTATAAGGTCGCCCGGGGATCAGGGCGCAGCCCATGTTATATTTATATTGTGACGTTGCAGAGGTACCCTTATCTGACGAAAACGAGGCAGGCGGAGGGGCTTTTGTGTGTCAATGCGGTTTTCGTCAAGTGCTTTCAGCACGTTATCTCAGGAGGTTTAAGATCTTGAAGCTCAACAACATGATGAAGCAGGCACAGAAGATGCAGGCGCAGATGATGCAGATACAACAAAAATTGGCGGAGGAGACGGTGGAGGCCAGCGTGGGTGGTGGGATGGTGAAGGCCGTTTTCACCGGCCAGGGGGAGCTTGTGAGTATCAGCATAGACCCTGAGGTGATCCGACCCGAGGATGCCGAGATGCTGGAGGACCTTGTGACCGCGGCGGTCTGCGAGGGGCTTCTGAAGAGCAAGGAGCTTGCCAACGAGAGGATGGGTGCTCTCACAGGGGCCCTGGGGGCCTTTGGGCTAGGGATGTAGCAGGGATGGATCCCATCGGGAGGCTCATCTCCTGGTTCACAAAATTTCCGGGCGTTGGTAACAAGAGCGCCCGCAGGATGGTTTTCTTTCTCCTGAAACAGGACACCTCAATGCTTCGAGAGTTCGGCCAAAGTATCGCGTCTCTCAAGGATGACCTGCACACTTGTGAGGAGTGCGGGAACATATCGGACAGCAACCCCTGCCCGATATGCCGGGATCCCCTGAGGGACCGAAGCACGCTCTGTGTGGTGGAGAACATCGACGACCTTGTCTCTTTTGAGCAGGCTGGCATCTATAGCGGGCTGTATCACGTGCTGGGAGGCAGGGTCTCTCCCTTTGAGGATGAGGACCTCAGCCAGGAAAACCTGGATTTTTTGAGGGAGCACATAGAGTCCCTGAACACGCGTGAGGTTATCGTTGCCACGAACCCCCGTATGGAGGGGGACCTTACCTATTTCACGCTGTTGGAGTTCCTCAGAGAGATGGGTGGGCCGAGCAGGCTTAAGATATCGCGCCTGGCCTTTGGCCTCCCCATCGGAGGTTCCATAGAGTTTGCGGATCGGATGACGCTACACACAGCTTTGGAGTCAAGGGTTGAGGCCTCCGACGAAGCTTCTTGGAGCTAAAGAGAATTTTTGCCGCATTGTTATCGCGTTTTTACCGTGCGTATCAAAGCGTGTTGTCCGGGATGGAGGGTGAGACCGTGAAAACTTTTTCCTTTCTGATCATGGCAGGGGGTTCAGGGAGCCGCATCGGGGGTTGCAAAAAACAGTTCCGCCCTCTGAGCGGCCGTCCCCTGTGGCGATGGAGCGCAGACCTGGTTCTTTCCATGGCAGATGAAGGGATCGCTGAGGTGGTGCTGGTCCTGCCGGAGGACGAGCTCGGACAGGCTTCCCAATTCGATGGCCTGCGGGTTGTCCCGGGCGGCCCTACGCGTCCCGACTCCGTAAAGAATGGCCTGAGCGCTTGTTCCTGTGAATATGTGATGGTCCATGATGCAGCACGTCCTTTCGTCGGTCGCTCCTTGCTGCTCAGACTGATGGAGAGGACGACGGAGGATGTCGGTGCCGTTCCCGTCATGCCGGTGGCTGAGGCTGTCAAGCGGATAGAGGAGAAGGAGGGAACGAAGGTCGTCACGGCTGTGGACCGGAAGGATCTTTTTGTCACCCAGACGCCCCAATGCTTTCCTCGAAGGGAGCTGGCAAAAGTCCTGGATCTTCATGGCGCAGTCGTCAGAGATGAGGCTGAGGCATGGTTGGCCGCAGGCCGGAGTCTAGTTTGTGTGGAGGGGGAGCGCTTCAACTTCAAGGTCACTTGGTCGGAAGATCTCTCTATAGCGGAGGCATTGGCGCGCACCGGCGTCTTTTCTGACGAGGAGGCTTTGTCCGCAGCCGCAGCGCCGGAAGAGCTCTCTGTGAGGACTGGGATAGGGTATGACGTGCACCGTCTGGTCCCGGAGCGACCGCTTATCCTCGGAGGGGTCCTGCTTGAGGACGCTCCTCTAGGGCTGTTGGGACACTCGGATGCGGATGTCCTGGCCCATACCGTCTCAGACGCGCTCCTGGGAGCCGCCGGCTGTCCCGACATCGGGAATCTGTTTCCTGCGTCGGACGAGCGTTATAAAAATGCAGACAGCATGGAACTTTTACTTGAGGTCGTGGAACGAGTGAAGGGAGAGGGTTGGCGGGTCCTCTGGGTGGATGCGGTCCTCACGGCTCAGGTGCCCCGCCTCAATGAGCGCCTGCCGGAGATGGGAGAGAATCTCTCCCGCCTCCTCAACGCCGGCGTCAACGTGAAGGCAAAATCCCCTGAGGGGACGGATGCCCCGGGTGCAGCGCGCTCCATAGCCTGCTGGGCTGTGGCCACGTTAAAGCGAGAGAGACGCCATGATTAGGACGCGGTTTGCCCCCTCTCCGACGGGGGAGCTCCACATCGGCGGTGCCCGGACGGCTCTTTTCAACTATCTATTTGCCCACTCCAAACCTGAAGGGTGTTTTCTCCTGCGTGTCGATGACACGGACAGGGCGCGATCTTTGCCTGAATTTGAGCGGGGGATACTGGCGGACCTGAAGTGGCTTGGGCTTGACTGGGACGAGGGGCCCTATCGGCAGAGCGAGCGTCTGCCGCTCTATGAGTCCTCTCTTTGTAAGCTTCGTGAAAAGGGAGCCGTTTATCCCTGTTTCTGTTCCGAGGAACGTCTGGCCTGTCTTCGTGACGATCAGCTGAGGCGTGGGGAGCCCCCGCGCTATGACGGGCTCTGTCGAGACCTGAGCGAGGCCGAACGCGAGCGTCGTCTTCAGGAGCTCCGAGAAGAGGGGCGGGAGCCCTGTTGGCGTTTCGCGCTGTCATCCTCAACGACGGTCTTTAAAGATAGGGTGAAGGGGGAGGTCACTTTTCCTGCCGGTTCCATGGGAGACTTTGTGGTGGTGCGCAGCGATGGGATGCCCGTGTACCTTTTCACCTCCGTGGTGGATGACCACATGATGGAGATAACCCACATCATCCGAGGGGATGAGCATCTGCCCAACACAGCGCGTCAGCAGGCTATTTTTGAGGCTCTGAACTGGGTTTCTCCTGTCGTTGCTCATATCCCGATGATCCTCTCGAAGGCTCGGCAAAAGCTGAGCAAAAGGACGGGTTCAACGCCCATAAGGGAGTATCGGGAGAGGGGGTATCTGCCTAAGGCGTTGAATGCTTACCTGGCCGGACTCAGCTGGGCTTGTCCTGAAGAGACGGATCGTTTCTCCCTTAAAGACCTGGCAGAAGCCTTCTCTCTCAAGAACCTCTCCGCAAGCCCCTCAATCCATGACGAAACGCAGCTTCTCTACTGGCAGAAAGAGGCGACGAAACGGAGGGGAGGGTTGCGTTTGTGTGAAGACCTGGCAACACTGGACCCCCGATTTGCGGCCCTCAACCCGACTTCCCTAAAGGCCCTGATCGACGATGTCCTGGATGAATACCCTCTCTTGCCTCAGCTCCGTGATGCGCTGGCTTTTCTGCTTACAAGACCGGAGGGAGCACAGGAGAGAAGGGCCTGGATGGAAGATCTGGCCTCGGCCCTACGCGAGCTGGCCCCCTGGTCTCAAGAGCGCCTGAACGATGTGCTGCGTGCCTTTATGAAGGATCAGGGGTTGAAGGGCAGAGAGTTTTTCCACCCCTTAAGGCGGGTTTTGACAGGCTGTGATAAGGGAGCAGCTCTCCCCCTTGTTTTGGAGGCGCTGGGGCGCGAAGAGGTCCTTGCCCGCCTTCTGGGAGATATGCTCTGAGGGCTCTTCTTGAACGAAAAGTTGTTGAGCGGAGGACAAAGTTGTTGATATGGAGGTTGCTATGAACGGAGTGTATGCTAAAAATAAATTCTTTGCGACGCAATGGTGGACGGGAGCCGAGGCGCTTGAAGACTTCGACTGTGTCGTTTACGTCGATGATGTGACGACTCTGACCGGGCTTGAGAGCTATGAGGCAGCCATCGAAAATTCATGGCCCGAGTTCATCCAGGATTTTTCCCTTTGACCCTGCTCCTGCCAGTGCAAAAGGCCTTAGTGCTCAACTTCGGGGCCCCTGAATCCCTCAGCATAAAAGGGCCACAGATAAAAATAGACACAAACGAACACAAAAGTAGAGAGTGTCAATCCAAGAGGACAGGGGCAGTCCCCTGTTCATCGAAGACGAAACCCAATGAATCCGCAGATTACACAGATTACACAGATTTTTAAAGAGCTTTTGCCTTTTAATCTGCGCTAATCTGCGTCGATCTGCGGATAGTTTTTTGCCGTTGCCTGCTGCACGAGGCTGAGGCTGCAATTCTCGCAGGGTGGCGGTTTATAAAATATATTTACGGAGGGGCGTTGAAGTGTTACTATTAAAGAAAGTGCATTTTGCCTCTTCAGCGGGTCTTCGCAAAAGACGAGCCGTTCTCAAGGCTGATTGTAAGGAGAAGGAGAAAATGACTATCAAAGCAAAGTTGTGGTTAGTTGCTGGAGCTGTTTTTCTGCTGATTTTTTCTATGACAGGGATCACCTATGTACAGGTGAATTCATACATGAGCAATTTTCTTGACAGGGCCGGAATGGACTCCATCGTCAACACCGCGGACTCTTTCAACGAACGCCTTGAGAAAATAAACAGCGCCTTCTCCGCCTTTGTGGCGGTCTTTGAGCACGAATTTAATGAGCACGGAACTAATACGGCGGGAAGGGACGAGAGTATTACAGAGCTGAGCAAGCTCTTTTTTGAGCGAAATGTAAAAAACGGCATGGCAGATCTCTATCTGGGCTACCATGAGGAAAAAAGGTTTATCAGCGCCTGTGATTGGGTGCCTCCCAGCGATTATGACCCAAAGCAGCGGCCCTGGTATCAAAACGCCGTGAAAGCCCCTAAGGGAGAGGCTGTCTTTTCCACGCCTTATATTGACCCCTACACGAAGCAGACCCTCATCACAATTTCTCAAACCCTTCACGACAGGAGCGGAAAGATGTTCGCCGTTTTGGCTGCGGACATTGATATCACTGGCCTTTCCAACTTTGTTGTCGATTCCAGGATCATGCAGCAGGGCCATGGCGCCTTGGCTTTTGAGGATGGTCTGCTCGTCGCTCACTCCAACCCTGACTATGCTTTAAAGGCCAATCTGCTGACCGGTAATCAGTTCAACGATTCCGTAAGGGCCTTTGCGCGGCGTATGCTTGGGGGCGAGAGGGGGGTTGCCGATTACACGGCAGATGGAGAGGTGCGACGCGTCTTTTTCGCTCCCGTCGGTCACAATTTCTATATCTTTGTTTATTTCCCCATCGCGGTGCTCACCGGCATGATACGCTCCCTCACCGTTCTCTTAATCATCGTAGCTACTGTGGCCTTTTTGCTTATCGGCTGCCTGCTCTTTGCCGTTATAAGGGGGATTGGCCGTTCCATCAGGAATATGAGAGCTGCTACGGACGCCTTCGGCACGGGTGACCTGACAGTTCGCTTTGACGATAGTGGCCGCGACGAGCTGGGCAGTATGTCCCACTCACTTAACTCCATGATTGACTCGGTAAGTGAAGTTATGATAAAAATTCATCATGAGTCCGAGACCACCTCGCACCAGGCTGAGACCTTGGCTGCCCTCTCTCAGGAGACCTTAGCCTCCATGGAAGAGGTCTCCGCCTCACTTGAGCGGGTGCAGAGCGTGATGGGCGACGCCTCGGGCGCTTTGGAGCAGACCAATGTCTCCATCGGAGAAATAGCTTCCGGCGCTCAGGCCAATGCCCGCGCCTCCACCGAGGGTGCAGAACAGGCATCTCAGGTTAACGTGGCTGCCGGGCAGGCGACGGAGGAGATGGATGCTGTCGTTCAGGGCATGCAAGAGGCGCAGGGCAAGTCCAGGGAGACCATGAGCAAGATACGGGAGCTTTCGGAGTCCGTCAGTGCTATCTCAAACTTTGTGAACGTCATCACCTCCATTGCGGATCAGACGAACCTCCTGGCCTTGAACGCTGCCATTGAGGCGGCGCGCGCCGGTGAGGCGGGCCGTGGGTTTGCCGTTGTGGCCGAGGAGGTGCGCAAGCTGGCTGAGGAGTCCGCCAAAGCAGCTTCTGAGGTCAACAACCTGATAGGCGGTCTTGAGAGACACTCGTCCGAGTCGCTTGGGGCCACTGACCAGACAGTCTCCATTCTGGACGAGGTGGTGGGCAAGGCGGAGACGGCCAACGACGGCCTGCAGGATGCAATGTCAGCCATGACCAGACTGAACGAGGCCATTCAGAACATCGCCGCAGTATCGGAAGAGCAGGCGGCCTCCTCGGCTGAGATGGAGAGTGCCATGAAGGGCGTGACGGCCTCCAACGCCGAGGTCATGACCGCTGCCAACACCGTCTATACATCAACTCAGGAGACCACTAAGGCTGCGGAGTCCATTGCCACGGAAGCTCAGAAGATGGCCGAGACTGCCGAGACCCTTCAGAAGCTGGTCGGGACCTTCAAGTTCGATGAGTCCAAAGCTTTGGCTAAACTCTGAGTGAGCTCTGATTTTAACCACAAACCGCTTTCTGCTGTTTTTAAGCAGAGCAGAGCTTTTGAAGCCGGAGGCAGACGCCTATGCGCCCCATCTGCAAGGTGCATAGGCGTTTTTTTAAGGTCCCAAACTTCGCGGTAAAAATGCCCTGGGTTGCTGAGCTATTTGACATACTCCCCACGAATTTATTCGTGGGGAGTATGTCAAATATGTTATTACGCTAAGGCATCTGCGATTTATATCAGCGTCCCTTAAACCTTGCCGCACGGCTTTGCTTTGAACTCTTCCGCAACACTTTTAAATCTCGGGAGTGTATAATAAAACGTATGATTGAGATTCTGGAGGTGGTGAATGGATGTCCTATGCCCGGGATGCGTCTCGATTGACCGGGTTCCTTGAGACTTGGCTACAGGAGCATGTGGCTCAAGCTGGAGCAAAGGGGATTGCCGTGGGTCTGTCCGGAGGAGTTGACTCCGCGGTGGTCGCGGCTTTGGGACATCGCCTCTTTGGCTCAGAGATGAAGGCGCTCATATTGCCCTGCCACAGCAAGCCGGAAGATGCTCTTGACGCAGAGCTGGTTGCCGGTACTCTGGGGTTTTCCTGTGAGACAGTGGATTTAACCCCAGCCTATAATGCTCTTGTTCTGGGCATTGGGGGTGCTGATGCTCTCTCCCGCCTGGTGGGAGCAAATCTCAAGGCGCGCCTCAGGATGACCGTCCTCTACGCAGTGGCGCAATCCTGTTCCCTCCTCGTCTGCGGGACGAGCAACCGGGCTGAGCGAGAGGTGGGTTATTTCACAAAGTTCGGAGACTCTGCCTCAGACCTTCTTCCTCTGGCAGGCCTTTTAAAATGTGAGGTGCGCGCTGTGGCGGCTTATCTGGGAGTTCCTGAACGGATTATCCGCAAGGTTCCGACCGCCGGGCTTTGGGAAGGCCAAACAGACGAAGGGGAGCTGGGCTTCAGCTATGATGTTTTGGACCGCTATCTGGCCACAGGAAAGGCTGAGCCAGCCTTACAGGCCAGGATTGAAAACCTGCGGAGGCGGAGCGAGCACAAACGTCTCCCTGTCCCTCTTTGCAGGCCTGATTTTTGAGGGGCAGAGGCGAGGGCAAGAGAAGAATACATTCCGCTCCTTAAGGCGGGTAATTTTATGATGAGGTGATTTTTTTGGCCGGACATTCCAAGTGGGCTAATATTAAATATCGAAAGGCTGCTCAAGACGCTAAGCGTGGCAATCTTTTCCAGAAACTGGTGCGGGCAATTATCGTTGCGGCAAAAGAGGGCGGCGGAGATCCTGCCATGAACGCGCGTCTCAAGACCGCCATTGAACGGGCCAAAGCTGCCAGTGTTCCTATGGACAACATCACTAGGGGGATCAAGCGCGGCACGGGAGAGATTGAGGGGGCTGCCTATGAGGAGCTGACCTACGAGGCCTATGGTCCGGCCGGGGTTGCACTGCTCATTGAGGCTACGACCGACAATCGAAACCGGACGACGCCTGAGATTCGCGCCCTCCTGACGCGCAACGGGGGACAGATGGGTGAGGCGGGGAGCGTCGCCTGGATGTTTGAGCGCAAAGGGGTGATTGGGATCAAGAAGGCGGAGGGGCTGGATGAGAACGAGCTGATGTCATGCGGGCTTGAGGCGGGCATGACGGATATGGAATTTGAGGATGAAGGATACACGCTTTACTGCGACCCCTCAGAGATGAACGTCCTTCAGGAGGCGTTGGAGAAGGCCGGTTATGCTATTGAGAGCGCAGAGACGCCGATGGTCCCCCAGACGCCCGTTGAGATATCGGACCTGGAGACGGCTCAGAAAATCATGAACCTGGTTGAAGTCCTGGAAGAACACGACGATGCCCAAAACGTCTACACTAATTTTGACGTCACGGACGAGGTCGCCGCTCAACTTGAGGAATGAAGTGCCCGTTCCTTCAAGGGGGCGTGTTTGCCTGGGTGTTGACCCAGGTTTAGCGCGGGTAGGGTACGGAGTTTTGGAACAGGCCGGAAGTTGCATCCGTCCTCTCTCTTACGGATGCATAAAGACCAGCCCTGAGATGTCTTTTGCGCAGCGTCTGAAATCTATTTATGATGCGCTGGGGGAACAGCTCACCCTCTGTTCCCCTGATTTTATGTCCGTGGAACGTCTTTTTTTTGGCCGCAACGTAACGACGGCGGAGTTTGTCTGGCAGGCGCGGGGTGTTGTGATGCTCCTTGCCGCTCAGAAAAACCTTGAGGTGCTGGAGCCCAAACCCAACCAGATAAAGATGGCTGTGTGTGGCTTTGGAGGGGCGGACAAGGTTCAGGTGCAGCGCATGGTCCAGCGCACGCTGGGCTTGGAATCCATCCCATCCCCGGATGACGCTGCGGATGCTTTGGCCATTGCTCTGACAGGCCTGGCCCTTTACTCTCACGAACGCCGCCTGAGAGAGCCTAGCGTGCCGTAGGGCCGGATATCAACCTTGAAAACGTCATTTTTGGGAATTCTTGCAGGGAGAAAAGAAGATGATCCGTTCTCTTCGTGGAGATGTGTTGGCTGTTTCCGAGTCCGCCGTGCTCCTGGACGTCAACGGATTGGGGTTTGACGTCCTTTGCTCCAGAGCTGCCTTGGCTTTATGTGAGATAGAGAAGCAGGTGAGGCTCACGACATGCCTTCAAATATCGGAGGCAGGGGCTTTTATTTTCGGCTTTGCCGATGAACGAGAAAGAGAGCTCTTCCTTAAAATAACCACGATAAAAGGGATCGGGGGGCGCACCGGCATGAACATCCTCTCCGTGTTATCCTCCGATGAAATAGTGAAGGCCGTTTCGTTGGCGGACGTCTCTGCTTTTATGAGGGCCCCGGGCGTGGGACGCAAGACAGCAGAGCGCCTGTGCTTTGAACTTAAGAACTCCTTGCCCAAAGAGTTCATGGCCCGTTTGGAGACGGTGGACGCAGGAGGCTCTAAGGCCCGGACCCAGGATGTTGTGGAGGACGCGCTGCGAGGGCTTGGGTTTTCCTCCGCTGATGCTGCGACGGCTTTGGCGATGGTGCGCGCCGCCCTGGGCGAAGATTTTGAGAGGGCGGATGAGGCTACCCTGCTTCGTTCTGCCTTAAAAGAACTACAGGGTAGCAAGTGAACACTAAAGTACGGACTTTTTTGTTCCGTTTGGCAAAGAGCTCTCATGACATGGAGGATGGAAGATGGAAGACGAGCTTCAGCTGAACGATACGCGTTTTTTTTCCCTGCCGCGCTCTCAGGAGGACGTGACGCTCCGGCCGCGATCTCTGGAGGGCTTTATCGGACAGGAAAAACTGCGCGAAAAATTAAAAATTTATATGGAGGCAGCTAAAGGGCGCCAGGAGCCTTTGGATCATCTCTTATTTTATGGACCTCCTGGCTTGGGCAAGACGACCCTTGCAGGGATTATCGCTCATGAGATGGGGGGGCAGCTGCGCATCACGACAGGCCCCGCCTTGGAGCGTGCGGGCGATCTCGCGGCGATTGTCTCAAACATCGAGCCTTACGATGTCTTGTTCATTGATGAAATTCATCGTCTGCCGGCTCAGGTTGAGGAGATCCTCTATCCTGCCATGGAGGATTTTGCCCTGCACATCGTTGTGGGGAAAGGGCCTTTAGCGAAGACGATTTGTCTTTCGTTGCCTTGCTTCACCCTTTGTGGAGCAACAACTCGCCTGGGACTCCTGACCTCTCCCTTACGAGCGCGGTTTGGGATCGTAGAGCAGCTCTCCCTTTATCTGGATTCTGAGCTTGCTCAGATTGTCCTGCGAGCTGCAGAGGTTTTGAAGATTGAAATTGACCCAACGGCTGCTCTGGAGATCGCGCGCCGAGCGCGTGGCACCCCGCGTGTGGCTCTGAGACTTTTGCGCCGTGTCCGTGATGTGGCTGCGGTTCGAGGGACTGGAGCCGTTGATGCGGACATCGCACAGCGGGCTTTGGATATGCTGGATATCGATTCGGAGGGTCTGGATGAGGGCGATCGCCGCATCTTAAAGACGATCGTTGACCTTTTCGGCGGGGGCCCTGTGGGGCTTGGCACGATCGCGGCGGCGCTGAATGAGGACACTCAAACCATTGAAGATATCTATGAACCCTATCTGATTCAAAAAGGGCTTTTGGAGCGCACCCCTCGCGGTCGCAAAGCCACGCCGGCTGCCTATGAATATCTTGATAAAACACCGCCTCAGGAGGGTTCAGAGGAGATTTTTCTGCCTTTCTTTGAGAAAGGCTCCTGTGATGAGAACCCTTGAATTTCCACTTGAGGTGAATGTTTGAGAGGAGTCGTTGTCGTTGTTTTTCAGGGAGAGAAAGTGCGCCCGGAATCTTATCCTTTTATTTTTTCTCTTTATTTTTATGATGGAGCCTGCCGGAGGAGCTGAGGCGCGCAACGTTTATGTCTGCTTGGCCAAGGGAGGAGCTTTTACGGTAGCTTCAAATGGGAAGATGACCTTATCGGATGCAGCCCAAAAGAAACATTCCCTTCCTCGTTCGGTTGCCCTGAGGGTTTCCGGCGGCAAACTGGTTGCAGGCAAGAGCTCGTGGAAGTTGCCGGCCCAGATATCGAGCTCCGGGCTCTTGCGCCACAATAACAGGAGCTATCGCGGCTCCTTTTTGGTCTCCAGCCAGGGTTTTCTGTTGAACGTCCTGAATGTGGAAGATTACCTGCGGGGCGTCCTGCCTGCGGAGGTTGGGGGCGACTGGGCAATGGAGGCCCTGAAAGCTCAGGCGATCATATCTCGCACGTATGTTCTGCGTCAGAGCATGGGTCGAAGCTCAAAGGGCTATGATGTCCTGGACACGGTGACCGACCAGGTGTACCGTGGAGCCGGGGTGGAGACGGCCCGGACTGATAAGGCTGTGACTGAGACGGCGGGGCAGGTTTTAGTGTACGGGAAGGGCCTGGCCTTCACCCCTTTTCACTCCGATAGCGGAGGCCACACGGCTGATAACGCAGAGGTTTGGGGCAAAGACCTTCCCTATCTGAAAGGGGTCCCTGAGCCTGTGGTGTATCGTTCTCCCAACTCAACCTGGACGGTTAAGATTCCCGCTGCTCAGGTGCAGCGGGCTCTGGCCAAAATTGGAGGCTCTGTGGGCACGGTTCGGGAGATACGCGTTGGGGGCGGAACCGGCGGACGTGCGTCGACTCTGACCTTCGTAGGAAGTAACGGAAGTAAAACAGTGCGCTCCAGTCTTTTTCGTATGGCCATTGGACCCAATGTCTTAAAGAGCACCTTTCTGACCGGAGGGGGAGGCGGAGCTTTTCACAAGCACCCCCCTGTCTCCGTTCCCTCCAAAGTCCCAGAACCTATTATCAAGGAATCGGAGTGGCAGCCTGAGGCTTCAGCTTCTAAGACGGAAGGGCTGCCTAAAGTTCCTGTGCCCACCTCAGATACGCCCATGACGCTTCAACAGGAGGAGCGTCTGCTGCATCTGACGGCAGAAGGCGCCTTCTCGACCGCAGAGCTGATGGATATGTTGATGAATCCGGATAAGCGTAAGGGCTATCTTTATCTGGCCATCCAGAGGGGGGGGGGAGGCTCTGGGCGCGGAAAGTCTGCAAAACTCCCCTCGTTCAGCAAGGTCCCCTCTTTTCCCCCTTTGCCTCAGAGAGAGGCTGCTAAGCCGGTGGGGGTTATCCTTCCTCATAACGGAGTCTTCACTTTTCATGGAAGGGGCTGGGGGCATGGAGTAGGGCTTTCTCAATGGGGGATGCTGAGTCTAGCCAAACAGGGCTGGGGAGCGGAACGGGTCCTCACGCACTATTATCCGGGCACAAGTGTAAAGCGCTTTAAATGAGCTCCCTTGATGGCAGTTTGTTTGACCTCGCCTCCTATGACTACTTCCTACCTGAGGAACGGATTGCCCAGGCTCCGGCTTCGCCCCGAGATTCCTCGCGTCTTTTGGTCTGGAGCGTCAGAAGCGGGCGAGTGGAGCATCGTTTCTTCAGGGATATTATTGACTTTCTGGAGCCCGAAGATCTGCTCGTCTTAAACGATACGCGTGTGCTTCCCGCACGTCTTTTAGGGATGCGTTCAGGAGGAGGGTTTGCTGAGATCTTGCTGCTTGAGCCTGCAGCTCCTGACTTTTGCCTGTGGAAGGCTTTAGTGCGTCCGGGACGTCGTTTGCACCCGGGTTCAGAGGTGCAGGTGGGGGACAGAATGTTGAAAATAGAGGCCTGTGAGGAAGAGGGGACGCGCCTGGTGCGCGTCGGGAGAGGCCGGGAAGATGTCCTGAATTTTCTGGACCGCTTTGGCAAGACCCCGTTGCCACCCTATATCCACACTGATGAGGGAGATTGGGGAGATTGGAAAGAGGCTTATCAAACGATCTTTGCCCTGAGAGAGGGCTCGGTGGCAGCCCCTACGGCCAGCCTGCATTTTACGGAGGAGCTTTTGAGGCGGATAGAGGAGAAGGGCGTCTCAAAGGCCTGGGTTACCCTTCATGTCGGTTTGGGGACGTTTCGCCCCGTAAAGACCTCTGACATACGGGCTCACGTCATTCACAGCGAGCATTGCGAGGTGCCCTCCGCGACAGCTGAGGCAATTGTTGCCTGCCGCAGGAGGGGAGGGCGTGTCGTCGCTGCCGGGACCACCGTGGCACGCGCGTTGGAGTCTAGTGCGGATTCGGAAGGCCACATCATCCCCGGTGCTCAAAGCACCCGTTTGTTCATTTATCCGGGGTTTTCGTTTAGGGTGGTGAACGCCCTGCTTACCAACTTTCACCTCCCCAAAAGTTCGCTGTTGATGCTGGTGAGCGCTTTTGCTGCGACGCTTTACTGCGGAGAGGATGAAGAGCAGCGCGCTTTAGCTGACCTGCGTTCGCTTTATGAATGTGCCATAGCTGAGCGCTATCGTTTCTTCTCGTTTGGGGATGCAATGTTCGTCCAGGCATAGGGGCTTTTTGGGGCGGCGGAAGTCAACCGTCTCTGGAAAAGGCTGCGAGGATTGAGATGAAAAAAAGGACTTTTTTTTCTTGTTTCTTCATCGGGATGATTTTGCTTCTGGCTCTGATCTTTGGGGCTTTTTATCTCAAGTATCCCAGTGTTTTTTGGGAGAGACTTCTCCCTATCCCAAAGGGGCCGGAGGTCGCTGTCTCCATCAAGCCTGGGATGTCCGCCCGGGACTCTGCGCGAGCGTTTTTTGAGGAGGGTGCTCTCACGGATTCTCCAGCCGCTCTGGCGCGCTGGATGGCGCGGTTTGGCATCGACCGCAAACTGCAGCCCGGTATCTATCGGCTCGTGAGAGGGGATGCATGGAACGTCGCGCGTCAGCTCAAGGTGACTCGACCGGCAGTCTTCAAGCTGACCCTTGTTCCAGGCACGGACATCTTCTCCCTGCGTGAGCTCTTCGATGACGAAGAGACGCCTTCGACCTCCAGTGAAGACAGCGTGACCCTTGCCCTCATGGATGACCTCAACTACCCGGAGGCCATGCGCCCCTGCCTTTTTCCCACCGAAGAAGGTCGCCTCTCGCTTCTGTTGCCGGAGACTTATTTTGTCGCTGAGAAGACGCCCGATGCCCTTGTGCGCCTTGCCAGTGCTTCCTGGTGGTCATGTTATGAAGCTCAGGCACTGTCCTTGACCTCGGCGGATTTATTGAAGGCGGCGACGATAGCTTCCATGGTCCAAAGAGAGGCGCTCTGGGACTCGGAGCGGCCGGCCATTGCCTCTGTCATCAAAAACCGCATCCAAAAGAAGATGCCCTTACAGATAGATGCGACCGTCGTGTATGCCTGGAAATTAAAGGGCCGTAAGGTGACGAGAGTCCTCTACAGTGACTTAAGCCTCAAATCCCCCTATAATACCTATTGGGCTCCCGGCCTGCCGCCCGCTCCTATTTGTGCTCCTTCACTCGCTTCTTGGGAGGCTGCTCTGGGCTCGGAAAAAAACGATTATTATTACTATGTGGCGAAAAAAGATGGGTATCACTATTTTGCGAAGACCTATGCGGAGCATCGGAAGAACATCAGGAAAGCTCGCGCAAAGTGAGTGTAGGGCAGGAGAGAACCCCTCTTGCGAGGAGGTCGGAATCTGAAGATGCCAGGGCATAAAACAGCTCGCAGACGAAACAGAACGAACAAGGCTCCTAGCCGGGGGAGCTGGTTTGAGCTGGTCATTTTTTTCCTGTTGGCGGTTGCCGTTTACCTTTTGGGGGCAATTCTGGACTCCTCATGGACGGGGGTGCAGGGCCGCCAAATCGGAGCCTCGCTTCGTGAGGCTTGGGGTGGCGCTCTCTTGATACCGGTCCTCTTTATCATTTACCTTTGCGTCGCCTGGTTTGCTAAGATTCGGGTTCCGCGTCCCATGGGGCAGATTTTAGGGACACTTCAGCTCTATTTGACCACAGCGTTTACGCTGGGACTTTTTGAAAAAGCTGGTTGGCAACCCCTGTGGCTCTTTGCAACTCCGGGGCGGGTGGGTAGTTCCACTGCGGATTTCTTCATGCTAAATTTGGGGTCTTTGGGCACGATTCTGGTGGCCTTTGCCTCGCTTTTTCTAGCCGGCATCTTTTACGGCTTGCGATTACCGCCACGTATTTCAGGGGCAGTTTTGAAACACTTTAGAAGAGCGTCTGATGAAGAGTTTTTTGGGGACCCTTCAAGCCCTGAAGGGATGCTGGAGCAAAATCAGGCTTCCTCAGCAGCCGCTCCTTTCTCCTCTTCGTTTGTAGAGGGCTTTCCGACAGCCCCTGACCTCAGCCCTTCTCAGAGGCTGGGGGTCTCTTCGGAATGGCCCACTTCTGCAGAGAGAAAAGCGCTGCCTTTCCAGGGCTCTGCCAGCGTGCAGCGTCTTGAGCCTCATCCGGCTTCTGAAGCCTCTCTGGTCTCCGTTAAATGTAGAAAAAGGCTGGAAACCGAGCCCTTGTCAGAGGAGCTCCCAGAGCGTCCGTTCCTCTCAGAGGAAGAGGATTTTCTCCTTCATCAAACGCACCCAAAGCCTGAGGGGAAGAGCAGCACACCCCCTTCCGAGATGATGACGAAGAGGGGCAACTTGGGTGATGAAGGCGAGTTGACGACCGTGATGATCTTAGAGCGACTCCTGGCCTTGCTGGAGGGCGGATATTTTGACCTGCCTGAAAAACGGTCGAGGACCCTGGAGGCGGAGGGTGCCGCTCCTTGCTCCAGGGTGTCAGAAGAACGCGAGGGTCCGATAAATACCGCTGTCCTCCCTACGAGTTCAGACTCGGAAGGCTTGAGAGAATCCTCGGCGTTTCCTTCTGAGTCCAACTCTTCTGAGAGGCCCTCTTTTACCTCTGAGGATGAGAGCGCGGAGGCGTCGGGGGAGGGCAGGGAGCCGCTGAAGCTTTCGCAGGGCTCATCCGAGTCTGAGACTGAAACACAGCGGGAAGAAAAAACGCAGCTTCCCAGGGGAGATGGGCGCAGCTCGTCGGTTCAGGGAGTGTTTCCTGACGTCTCTCTGCCTGGAGATGAGTCGGAAGCTCATGTGCAGGACGGTGTTTTCCCCCCTCCGCTCGATATCTTCGGCCCTCTCCCGAGTGATGATGAGCATGATGACACCATGGAGCTGGCGGAGCGTCAGGCCGAGACTATCGTTGATACGCTGCAAAATTTTGGTGTCAAGGCCAGCGTGGCCCACATTGTGGTTGGCCCCTCTGTCGTGCAGTTTCAAATTGAGCTGGCTCCTGGGATTAAGGTGAGCAAGGTTGCGGGACTGGCCAATGACCTGACAATGGCGCTGGCGGTCATCTCGGTTCGGGTTGAAGCTCCTATATTGGGGCAGCGTTATGTGGGCATTGAGATCCCCAACCCTATACGCCGAGGAGTTGCTTTGCGCTCCATCATGGAGTCCGAAGAGTTTACGGCAGGAGACTTTCTTTTACCCCTCCCGATGGGGATGAGAGTCGACTCCCGGTTCCTGATATGCGGGCTTGAGGATATGCCGCACCTTCTGGTGGCGGGCACGACGGGCTCCGGAAAGAGCGTGTTTGTCAACAGCTGCATCCTGGGTATGTGTTCATGCCGAACTCCTGACGAACTCCGCCTCATACTCGTGGATCCCAAGCATGTGGAGTTCGCCATTTACGAGGGCTTGCCCCACCTTTTGGCCTGCCCCATTTCAGACTCCAAAAAAGCTGTCGCAGCCTTGACCTGGACTGTTCAGGAGATGGAGCGCCGCACGGAATGTTTTGCTGAGACGCGGGTGAGAAACCTGGCATCTTACAACGAAAGGGTGCTCCCTAAGGACAGGTTGCCCAACATTGTTGTGGTTGTGGACGAGCTTGCTGACCTCATGTATACAGCTGGCAAAGAGGTAGAGAGCCTGATCGCGCGTTTGGCTCAAAAAGCCCGTGCTGCGGGGATTCATCTCATTTTAGCGACGCAGCGCCCCTCGGTGGACGTCATTACAGGCCTTATTAAAGCCAACGTCCCGGCCCGGGTCGCTTTTGCCGTTCCGTCTCAGACGGACTCCCGGACGATCATTGATACAGGAGGCGCGGAAAAATTGCTGGGGAAAGGGGATATGCTCTTTTACAGCACGCGGTACCCCCGCCCTCTCCGTCTCCAGGCGCCCTTTATCACAGAGGAGCGGACTCTGGATTTTGTGAGGTACGCCAAGAACGTCTTTGGAGTCCCGGATTACCTGGAATTCGAGGACGTCTCTGGAGGAGAGGAAGGGGGGAGGAGCGGTGGAGGTGCTTTGGACGATCCAAAGATAGAGGAGGCCCTGCGTCTCGTTATGGATACGGGCGTAGCTTCGGCCAGCGGTTTGCAGCGCTACCTCAACATCGGCTATCCGAGGGCTGGACGCCTTGTGACGGGGCTGGAGCAGCTGGGGATTCTGGGGCCTTTGTCGAGTAACACTTCCAAGCCGCGTGAGATTCTGATGGATGAGGAGAGTGCTTTTGAGGCCCTGGAGCGGGCGCGAGGGGAAGGGCTCTATGATGGATGAGATGAAAGCTCTTGACCTGCTACACACAAAGGCCTTCCTGCATTCCGGCTGCTCTGACGCACCAGCTCCTACCCTGTTGGTCCTGGGGGGAAGAAGCCCCTCCTCCTCGTGGCTCTGGGAGCTGAGCCAGGTTCTCAAGGGGAAGGTCTGGGCTCTGGATCGGGGAGCGGACGTCTGCAAAGCTGCTGGATTGACGCCTCATCGTCTTCTTGGAGATTTAGACAGTATCTCGCAAAACGCTTATGATTGGGCTAAAGCTGCGGGAGCCCTTGTGGACCGATATCCCCCCGATAAAAACCTTACGGATTTTCAACTGGCACTGCAGCTTCTTGAGAGTCCTATCGTTGTGACAGGCTGTTGGGGAGGCCGTTTCGATCATCTCTTCAGCCTCCTGTTCTCCGTTTTGAAGGCTGCGGACTGGGGCGTGAGGACTCTGGCGCTTATCGACGAACGCGAGGCGCTTTTCCCTCTTCATGGCCCGAGCTCTTTGACCCTTGAATTTTCCACGCTCCCAGAGTCACTCTCCCTTTTGCCTTTGACAAGAAACTGTGAAGGGGTGAGTGCTGAGGGCGTCAGGTGGCCTTTGGAGGACGTGACTCTGGAGCAAAAATGGCCTTGGGCAGTCAGCAATATACCAAGGAGCTCAGCGCGTTTTAAGGTGGCAAAAGGTGTGCTGGGCGTTTATGCAGCCTTTGAGGAGTGCTGATTTGACCGGCGCTTCCTTAAACTCATAACTCGGGAAGTTTATGGAGAAATACTCTTAGGGCTGCCAGAGAACCTGGATTCTCTGAGGTGTTCTGTTGGACGCTATTTTTGAAGTTATTGAAGTCAACGGGGCATTCGTTCAGTCATGCGTTTGGCAAAGTTCATCAGTTCTTCGCGGGAGATCCCTCTGCTCTCCAGGGTGAGAGTCCTGTCATCTCCTAACTTGATGGCCAGAGCATAGCCCAGTGTCTCTCCATATTCCAGGATAGCCTCATGCTCGCATATCCGGAGTGTCTCATAGGTAGAGCCGAAGCCAATGGGGGCATCGGTCTCACGCACTTTGCGTGAAGGGAGCCATAGAGTGCCAGGGCCGGGTCCCTCCATCAGGATGACTTCGACATGCGCCCGGGGTTCATGGCGAACGTAGTTCCGACTGCGCAGGCTTCCCATGTCGTCGGATGCTGTCCTTAAGATGAGGAGGTCCTCAGTTTCCATCTGCCACTCATCAAGCGTCCGAGGGAGAAGCAAGGCCTCCTCCGCTGAGGCAGGGTGGGGGTTGAACAAAACACATAAAGAGAGTGCGGAGATCATGGGAATAGACTTTTTCATGCAGCTTTCAGCTCCTTGTTATAGCCCTGTCCGGCACAATATTCACAACGTCTCAGCTCTTTGACTTGATGCTATTATAGCGGATGGGAAGTGCGCAATGGTTTGGGCACAAGAAGCAGCGACTTTTCAGGCCTCGTGAGGCTTTGCGCCCTTCCTAAACAGGGAGAGCACTTCGCCGGACCTATTTTTCAAGACAGCTTACCCTGTTTCCATGCTTTCTCATGGGTTGGGACAGAGATTGCGCTGAGGAGGTGTGAAAAAGCCTCTTTTTCTTTTTTCCGAAAGGTGCTTGTTTCCGGTTTTTATGCTATTTTATATAATGGTGTGGGAGGGGCCTCTGTTGCCTCCCATCTCTTTGTGGTCGAGAATTCAAGCCCTTGTTGCGACAGCGGGAAGGGTATTTTGTGGGAGGGGTATCCTGGTATGGAGATTTATATCAAGGCGCTCAGTGACTTGTGGGTCAACTCTGGCTTTTACGTCTTGTTTTCATCCGTAGGCACAGGGAATCTGATTATGTTGATAGTGGCCGCTGTTCTGCTTTATCTGGCCATTGGCAAGGGGTTTGAGCCCCTTTTGCTGGTCCCGATAGCCTTTGGCTGTCTTTTGGTCAACCTGCCCCTTTCAGGCATCATGTCCGATGCCGAGGGTTCGGTGGGCTTTCTCCGCTACGTCTATTTTGGAGCCCAACACGAGATCTATCCCATCATCATCTTTTTGGGGATCGGAGCCTTGACGGATTTTGGCCCTCTCCTTGCGAACCCCATAACTTTTCTTCTGGGCGCGGCCGCACAGCTCGGAGTCTTCGTGGCCTTCATCGGGGCAACTTGGATCACGCCCCTTGCAGCCAGATTTGGGGCGGATTTCGGATTCAACGTCAAGCAGGCTGCCAGCGTCGCCATCATTGGAGGTGCCGATGGCCCCACCAGCATCTATTTGACCATGAAGCTGGGGCAGCAGGAGATCCTAGGAGCCGTTGCGGTAGCGGCTTACAGCTATATGTCGCTCGTCCCTTTGATTCAGCCGCCAGTCATCAAAGCGCTGACGACGAAGAAGGATAGAGCTATTCGCATGGGGCAGCTGCGTCCTGTGACTAAGAGGGAGAAGATCCTCTTTCCTATAATCTGCACCGTCGTCACAGGCCTGATCCTCCCGGCCTCAGTGCCCCTGGTAGGAATGCTGATGTTCGGTAACCTTCTGCGCGAGTGCGGCGTAACGGAGCGTCTGAGTCTGACCGCACAAAATGAGCTCCTGAACATCACAACGATCTTCCTGGGACTCGCCGTGGGCGCGACGATGGAGGCTGAGTACTTCCTGCAGACCCGCACGCTTCTGATCATCTTATTGGGGCTGGTAGCCTTTATCTTCAGCACAGCCGGAGGGGTGCTATTTGGTCAGGCCATGAAAGTCATGACAAACGGTCGCATCAACCCTATGATCGGATCCGCAGGGGTTTCAGCTGTCCCCATGGCAGCCCGCGTGGTGCAGCGAGTCTCTCAGTCTGAAAACCCGAGCAACTATCTGTTGATGCACGCGATGGGCCCCAACGTGGCCGGCGTGATCGGTACGGCAGTTGCGGCGGGGGTTATGCTGACGCTTCTGGGTTAGAGATCTCTCTTAGGATAGGA
>JAAYOR010000026.1 GCA_012520235.1 Fretibacterium sp. | reverse complement strand
GTTCCACCCGCCCCTCGGCCAGCACGACAAGGTAATCCGCAAGCCTCCGGGCCTGAGACAAGCTGTGAGAGACCATGATCATCGAGTAGCTCCCTCGGAAAGAGAGGATCAGCTCCTCGATAAGGGAGGCTGCCATGCGGTCCAGCGAGGCCGTGGGCTCGTCCAGAAGAAGTATCTGCGGTTCCAGAGCCAGCGCCCGGGCCAGGCAGAGCCGCTGCTGCTGTCCTCCGGAAAGCTCTGCCGCCATGCGGTCCAGACGCCCGCTCACCTCGTCCCAAAGCCCCACCGCCCGCAAAGCACGCTCCATGGAGGCCTCCGCCTCGTCCTTCTTCTTGCCCGCCACGAGAAGGAGGGGCGTCATCATGTTCTTACGGATGCTGATGGGCAGAGGGTTGGGAGTTTGGAACACCATGCCCACCGACCGCCGCAGCTCGGATAAGGGCAGGGCCTCCTCCCCAAAGAGGGGCAAGGTGGCTCCGTTCAGGGTGACGGTCAGGTCCCCTTCTCCTCTATAGCCCTCAAAACATTCGTTCAACCGGTTGAGAGAGCGCAGGAGCGTCGTCTTCCCGGAGCCGGAACGGCCCAGAAGGACGCTGACCTGTCCGGCCGGGAAGTCAACGTCAACCCCATCCAGAGCCACCTGATCGTCAAAGAAAACTTTCAAACCCCGTATCGAAACACAGACGTTCACTTAGCCTCTCTCCATTTCCTCTCCAACCCTCTCTGAAGGAGCCAGGCTCACAAGAGCAGCGATCCGGACAAAGCCAGGAGGACCAGGGCCGCAGTTGTGATGTGGACTCCAATCTGCGGACTCACGTCCTCACCGCACTTCCATCACAGTGAGATAGCTTTTTCAGGAGCTCATCCCAGGACAGCACTTCCTGAAGCGCCTCGTTCATCCCAACCGCAGGGATCAATAACCCTCGTTCGTGGAGCATCGACATCAGACGTTCCAGGAAAACGCCCCTCCCTTCGATAGTGAAGCACTCCGGAAACAACCGCATTGATGCGATCTCCCCACCCGTATATCCGGCACAGGTTCGTTCGACACCACAAGAAGGGCTGCCATCGACGCCGACAATTCCCAGGACTCTATATCCGTTGCGCAGATAATCCTCTGTCTGATCGACGACACCTTCCAAAAGAGTGTCGCAATGACGGCGAAATTGAGGCGTATCGTACTGCTCCCGACTCATGCCCCACCGGCGGCTTCCCCCAAAGGTCTGTTCGGGGCAGGGAAGCTGTATGATGCCAACGCCGTCTCTCAGGAGTCCTGCCACGATTCCGGGGATAGCCCCCGGAGTCTGAGCTATGCCGGCAACCTTCGCGTTCGGGTTCAAAATGCAGTGTGCCAGCAGCACCATTTTTCTGCCTCTTTTCACGATTTTCTCCCCCCTTCAGGCCCCTAAATTTCGAGGGCCCTCTCAATTCGTCGGGAAAAACAGGCCACCGTCTCCGTCAGGACATAGTAGATCAGCGCCACTGTCAGATAGATCTCAAAGGCCCTGTAGGTCCGGGTATAGATGAGCTGCCCGATCCGGGTCAATTCTATGATGGACAGCACGGAGACCAGGGAGGAGTCCTTGAGAATCGAGGAGAAGGAATTGACCAGCGCGGGAAGGGCCACACGCAACGCTTGCGGAAAGACTATAAAGACCAGAGTCTCCATTCGTGTCAGGCCCAGGACCTGAGCCGCCTCCTCCTGTCCTTTCGGCACAGCTCCCAGAGCCCCCCTGAGTATCTCCGATATGTAGGCCGCGCTGTTGAGAGCCAGAGAAAGGACTGCCGCCACATAACGCGGCATACTGAGCCCTATGGACGGCAGCCCGTAATAGATGAGAAAAAGCTGGATCAAAAGCGGTGTGCCTCTGAAAAAAGAGACATATCCTCCCAACAGACGCGAGAGCACCCCTCTGCGGCGACGCAAGATCCCAACAACGGCCCCCAAAACAAGGGCCACGAGAAAGGAAAATGACGTCACCAGAAGGGTTATGAGCACCCCTTCCGCAATGGCCCCGGCATTGGCGACGATGATATCCGTCCGGAATTCCATGCCTGTTTTATTCGACGGCAAGCCATTTCTTGAGGATCTCGTCGTATTTTCCGCTCCCTCGGAGCTCCTTCAAAGCCGCGTTCAGGGGCTCCGTCAAAGAAGAATCCTTTTTCAGGACCATGACGATCTCGGAGGGGTCGCCCACCTCTCCCAGGACGTGAAACTCCCCGGATGTCGTCTTGATCTGGTTGACCGCATAGGCGTATCCGACGATAAGCGCATCGATGCGTTTGTGCTGCAGGTCCAAAAACGCCTCAGGGTTATAGTTGAAGCGCCGGATCTCCTTGAGCCCTTCCAGTTTGTCGGCCACCTGCTCTGCCGCCGAGCCCATCTGGACGCCGACAACCTTGTCCTTGAGGTCCTCGGTCGACTTGAAGCGTTCGTCCCCAGTCCTGACGACGGCAACGTCGGATAACAGATAATAGATATCCGTCATGTCCACGTTCTCACCCCGCGTCTCGGACTTCGACATGCAGGAGAGCAAAACGTCGAAATCCCCCTTATTCACACCTGCAATGAGCCCCGGCCACTCCGTGTCCCTGAACTCAACTTTAACCCCGAGCTTTTCAGCCAAAGCCCTGGCCAAGTCCACATCAAACCCCTCGAACTCCCCCGTGAGCTCGTTTCGGGACTCAAAGGGAGGGTAGGCGGCACAAAATCCGACCACCAGGGTTCCCCTGTCCTGAACGCTCTTCAGCGCGTCGTCAGCCCAGGAGGGGCTCCCAGCCCCCAAGCACGTCAAACACACCAAAAAAACAAGGAGCACAACACCAATAGCCTTTTTCAATACGTTCATCTCGCAACTCCCCTTCACTGTATTATCCCCATGCACCCGCATGGGAAAAATCAATAATGACGTCTCATCGTGCGCTGCAAAAACATCTGGGTCCTTTCAAGGACGGGCGCATTGAAGATTTTCTCGGGAGCCCCCTCTTCCTGGACAACCCCCTCCGCCATGAACACGACCTTGTCCGAGACCTCGCGGGCAAACTGCATCTCGTGCGTGATGACCAGCATCCCCATGCCGTTTTTGGAAAGGTCGGACATGACCGCCAGAACCTCTCCCACCAGTTCAGGATCCAAGGCGCTTGTCGGTTCATCGAACACCAAGTGGGACGGCGATAGGGCCAGAGCCCTTGCGATCGCCACTCGCTGCTGCTCCCCTCCCGAGAGCTGGGTCGGTTTGTTCCAAGCCTTGTCCTGCAATCCCACCCGCTCCAAAAGGTTGGAAGCAAGCTCTTGGGCTTCTCCCTCGTCCATCCCCAGACAGCGCCTGGGAGCGAACGCTATGTTCTCCAACGCGGTCATATGCGGCCAAAGATTGAGGTGTTGGAAGATCATCCCGACACGGCGGCTCATGGCCCTGGGACGAGTCCGCAAAGACGCGACATTCTCTCCGAAGAGCGTTATCGAGCCCTCGTCATAAGTCTCCAGGCCGCAGATGCAGCGGGCCAATGTGCTTTTTCCGGAGCCGCTGGGGCCGATGACTACCGTGGTCCGCCCCTTCTCAAAACGGCAGGAGAACCGATCCAGGACACACAGGGATCCGAAACGTTTCGTCACCTCCCGGACATCGATCGCACATCCGTCACCCTTGCCGTCAAACATAACAACACCCCTCCAGAACCGCCACATTAACCTCAAGCCCGACCGCGACAGGACGAGCAACGCGGAGCTCCCCGCCGAAAAGCGCCAGCTCTCCTCCCATCCCCACGCCCTCAAGGACATTGACGGGAGGATTGCCGAAAAACGACGCGGTGAAGAAATTTTTTTGGGCCCCATAGAGCTCCGCGGGAGCACCGATCTGCTGAATCCTGCCGTTCTGCAAGAGGATGACGCGATGCGAGAGGCTCAGGGCCTCCTCCTGATCGTGGGTGACGAAGATCGTCGTGACTCCCGACTGAGACTGGATACGGAGGATCTCCTCCCGCATCTCTATCTGGAGCCCCGCGTCGAGGTTCGACAGAGGCTCGTCCATCAAAAGCAGGTCGGGCTGCTTCACAAGAGCGCGAGAGATCGCCACCCGCTGCTGCTGACCGCCGGACATCTCCGCCGGTTTCCTGTCCAGGATATCCTCAATGCGGGTCAGGGCCGCGATGCTCCTGACTCTGGGCGCTATCGACGCCCTCGGTTCTCCCTTCACCTTGAGAGGAAAGGCGATGTTGTCGTAGGCCGTCATATGGGGGTACAGGGCATAGTTCTGGAACACCATTCCGATGTTGCGCTCCTGGGGTTTCAGGGCTGTCACGGGACGGCCGTCGAAGAAGATCTCACCTTCCTGGGGAGCGATGAAACCCGCAAGGGCGTTGAGAACCGTGGTCTTGCCACACCCACTGGGACCGAGCAGACTCAGGAACTCGCCCGAAAACGTCTCGAAACTCAGACGTTCGACGACCCGATGCCCCCCATACCCTAAAGAAATATCACGAACCGACAGCTCCAAAACCCTGTCCCCCTTCCTGACGTAACCCTTCCGTCTCAAGTCACAAAGGACGCTGAAGCTTCATCGGACCTCCCTCCTGCCACGCGGAAGGGAGGCTTAAACCTAAGCTCAACCGACGGTCCCAAAGTTTTTGCACCTTGACAGCTCTCTGCTCATCCCAAAGGGCTTACAGCCCCTGCCGGAGAGGGCCGTCTGGTGAAACAATTGGAGGGAAGGTCCGGGTTCCACCCCATCTCCCGCTGCATGGCCTTGCAGCGCTCGCCGGAACTGCCCCGTCCCTTGCCCGTGTCCGCCTCCCCATCCCTAGGGCTCGAACCCACCTCCGGAAAAAAGAGGTTGGCTCCGGCCGCGAGTGAAATCGCGTTGGGCTCATGGGTGCAGTGCGCCTTGGGGACCGTCCCCATCACCAGGCGGGAGACCGCCACCATGCGCGCCATCTCAAGTTCGCTGATCATCCCGTAGGGCTCCATCGGGGACCCCGGAAAATTGACGCGTCGCATCACACCGCTGAAGGTCGCCCCATGCTCCCGGGCCAACAGCATGAGGTCCGCGATCTCCTCCGCGGAGTGCTCCGGCCCGACGGGCTCGATGCAGTTCATCCACTTCAACCCCACGTCCTTCAGGACCCGGATGGTCTGGACGCGGCGTTTGGAGTCCAGAGGCGTCACACGCCCTTCACCGAGTCGGACGGCATGATAGGCCCCCACGAATCCGGCCTCCAGCAGGGCCTCACCCTCAGCGTGACTGATGTCCCGGGTGTTCGCGACCAGGGGGACGAACACGCTCTTACTTAGAAGGCGGCCGATCTCCAGCAGTCGCTCAAAGGAGAAGTTCCCCGTGGTCATGATGTTCAGCGCATCGGCCCCAAACGTCTCTCCATAACGGGCCCACTCCAGGATCTGCTCGTCGGAGAACTCCGCAGCCTCCTTGAATATCCCGGCCTTCTCCGTCAGGGAACAGAACTGGCAGTTCAGGGGACAGGGCGCCACGTTCACTCCGATGTGGAAGTGGTTCTCCGCCTTCTCCCCAAACTGAGCCCGCGAGAGCGCGTCAGCCGTCTGCATGAGGGCGGCGACCTCCCGGGATCTGAGAGGAAGGATGAGGAGCAAGATCGCCTGTTCGCGTTCCAGTCCCTCACCCTCACCTCCCCGGCGTAAGATATCAGCGACTGCGGGCGAGATCTTCCAACTCATAAAGCGTCTCCTTTCAGACTTTCAGACATAAAAAAACACCCCCTGAGTAACATCAGAAATAACCCTCAAAAAGCAGGGAGAGCTCGTTCAGAGTGACGGTCAAGTCCTCCTCCCCTTCCTGAATCACCAAGAAAACTTTCAAGCCCCTTATCGAAGCACAGGGCCGTTCACTTAACGCCTCTCCACTTCCTCTCCAACCCTCTCTGAAGGGCCCAGGCACACAAGAGCAGCGCCCCAGACAAAGCCAGGAGGACCAAGGCCGCGCCAAAACCTCCGGCCAGCTCCTCCTGGTCCGCGTATTGCGCCGCCGTGTAATAGATGCGAAAAGGGAGGGCCTCAAACTTTGAGGTCAGCCCCGCGGGAAGCCCCGCATTTGCCACAACGCCCGTCAGCATGATGACGGCAGTGTCCTCGGCGGCCCGCCCCATGGCAAGGATGACGCCACTCAGGATCCCCCTCCCGGCAGCCGGGATGAGGACGCGCGATACCGTCTTGCCATAGGGAAAGCCCAGGGCCGCAGCCGTGATGTGGAGCCGCTCAGGGAGGGCCTCCAGCGCGTTCCTCGTCGCCATGACCAAAGAGGGCAGCACAAGAATGGCCAGGCAGAAAGAGGCCAGGAGAAGGCAGGTGGTCCCCTCAGGGAGAAGAGTTCTTCTCAAAAAGAGGATGAGCGTAAAACCGAACAGCCCCATGACGATGGACGGTATCCCTGCCAGAAGCTCAACCGCCAGGCCCAGCCAGCGCCTCTGACGCGGGGTTGCGTAGCAGGCCAGAAAAACACCGCCCGCGACCCCAGGCAGGAGCGCGAGGAGCATCGTGACGGCCAAAAGGCAGAACGTCCCCACCGTTGCCGGCCACAGGCCATCCCAGACGGGTCGGAGTCCGAGCAGGGCTTCAAAGGGTGGGACATCGCCAAAAAACAGTCTCTTCCCCAGCACAGGAGCCCCTCTGATGATGAGAAACCCCAGGAGGACCAGGACCGCGGCGCAGACGAGAGAGGCTGCAAGGATGCTGCCCACGGTCAGGAACCTCTCTTGCCCGCGTTTCATCTTCGCCCCCTCCCGGAGAGGTGATGCACGAACAGCGTCACAGTCACGCTCCCCAGCAGCAGGAGCCCTCCTGCCAGGAGCAGGGAGAGATGCTCGCCGCCTCCGATGTCGGAGGAGAGCACCAGTCCGATGTGGGCCGTGAGGGTCCTCATTGAGTCCAGAGGGGAGGAGGCAAACTGGACCGCATTGCCGGCCAGCATGCTCGGCAGCAGGGTGTCACCAAGCGCCCGGCCAAACCCCAGAACGGCTGCAGAGGCCATCCAGGGCCGTGAGGCAGGGAGCACGATGCTGCTGAGGTTTTGCTCCGGCG
>JAAYOR010000025.1 GCA_012520235.1 Fretibacterium sp. | reverse complement strand
CTACGTTACCAACAAGTATCAGGACTCGGGAGCTGCGTTCCCTTTGAGCACTTAGGAGTGACATTTTATCTGAACAATTAGGGGTGACATTTTCTCTGGCTATTGACAGAAATAAAGCCGGATACCCTCACGCCTATCCAAATTTTTTCAGTTTCCTCAGCTCTTTTCAGCTCTGCTCCCTGTTGTTGACACCCCACAGCTCTTTTGCTAAGGTTTCCACAAGCAGGCTCTCTGCAAGCGGTCTCACCCCTTTTATCTCGCCTTCCTCCTTTTTCCCTCTAAGGGTTCCGGCTTGCAGAAACTGAAAACAACCAGCCAAGGAGAGGAAATCGTATGAAAAAAATCACCGCAGCTCTTGTCGCAGCATTGACGTTCCTCATCGTCCCACCTGTCTCGGCAGGGGAAAAAGTCGCCGGTTTCCCAGTGACGGTCACGGATCAGACGGGAAGGTCCGTGACCCTCAACGCCCCGGCCCAGCGCATCGTCTCTGGCTATTACATCTCTTCCTCCACCTGTCTGGCCCTTGGGCTCAAGGACCGGCTGGTTGCCGTTGAGGAGAAAATCGACACGCGCCCCATCTACAAGCTCTCCGCCCCCGAGCTCATCGGCTCTGTCGGCAACGTGGGCTCAGCCAAAAACTTTGACCTGGAGGCCTGCCTTGCCGCAAAGCCCGACCTAGTGATCCTGCCGAAGAGAGCCAAAGACTACGCGGCCACTCTGGCTGAGATGGACATCCCTACCATCATCGTCAACCCGGAGAACCACAAGCAGCTTGTCGAGATGATCTCCCTCATCGCAAAACTGACCGACACCGAGCCTGCGGCCCAGAAACTCATTGCCCATTACGATGAGGTCGAAGCAAAGGTCCGGGAGCTCACCTCAGGCATCCCGGACGAGAAGAAACCCTTGGTCTATATGTGTGGGCCAAGCTCCTACCTGGTCACCGCGCCGCGCGAGATGTATCAGGCCTCCCTCGTCGCCTCAGCCGGGGGGAAAAACGCCGGCGACATTCTGGACGGTGACTCCTGGACAAAGGTCTCCTACGAGCAGCTTCTTGCCATGAACCCTGACGTCATCATCATCCCCACCAATAACATGGCAAACGCCCAGCCCAACTTCACCGCCACCGAGATCATGGCCGATAAAAACCTTGCCGAAATCAAGGCCGTCCAGAACGAGGCGGTATTCAACATGCCCGTGGGGTTTGAGGCATGGGACTCCCCCGTTCCCTCAGGCATCCTGGGAATGCTCTGGATGGTCTCAACCCTGCACCCTGAGGCGTATTCTCTGGAGGCATTCGCCGCCGACGCTGCGGACTTTTACAGGGCATTCTACGGCTTTGAGATGGACACCTCTGGCCTTGTCAATAAAAATTAGTCCCCATCTCTTGTTCTTCCTTCGGCCCTGACGCGAATAAATCGGACCAGCCATGCCCTATCCCTCCCGAAGGCAGACCGTCCTGCTGTTTGCGATTGTCATCCTACTGAACCTGGCCGTCGCCGTGGTCTCCATCTTTGTGGGCAAATATCAGATAGCCCCTGATGAGATTCTTGCACTGCTCATGGGCGGCGACACCGTTGCCCCCATGAGCGCCAAGGTTTTCTTCACCTTGCGTCTGCCGCGCACCGTGATGGCCTTTCTGGCGGGGCTTGGGCTTGGGCTTGCCGGCAGCGCTTATCAGGTGCTCTTCAAGAACCCTCTGGCCTCGCCGGACATCATCGGAGTGGCGGGCGGGGCCAACCTGGGGGCTGCTGTGGCCGTTGTCATGACCTCCTCCAGCATCCCCATCATGACGTTGGGAGCGTTCTGGGGCGGGCTGGCCGCTGTGGCGTGCGTCATGCTGCTGGTAAAGGCCACAAACTCTCACTCCACTTCCACCTACGTCCTGGCCGGCATCGTCATCAACGCGATATCAAAGGCCATGATCATGACCCTTAAGTATTTCGCAGACCCGGAGAACGAGCTGGCCGCCATGGAATACTGGGAGATGGGGAGCTTCAGCAACATCACTCAGTCCAAACTGCTCTCCATTCTGCCGATGTTCCTGATGGGCCTCATCGGGCTTCTGCTGCTTCGAAGGCAGGTGCAGCTGATGGGGCTCAGCGATAACGAGTGCCGCGCACTCGGGGTGCGCTTGCGGCCTGTCAGAGCCGCAGTTCTCATCCTCTCCACTCTGCTGGTGGCCTCCATCGTAAGCGTCACGGGGCTCATCTCCTTTGTCGGGCTCATCGCGCCTCATACCGCAAAACTGATGCTCCGACGAAATAACTCCATCACCCTGTGCCTGAGTGGCCTGACCGGCGGTCTGGTGGTGATGGCGTCGGACATCTTTGCAAGAACGCTCTACAGCGCAGAGCTGCCCATCTCCATCCTCACCACTGTGACCGGCGTTCCGCTGCTGCTTTATTTCATGTGCATCAAAAGGGGGCCGCATGAGCGCAATTTTTTCTATTGAAGATATGTGCGTCTCCTATGGGCGTGAGAAGATCATCCACGGGGTCAGCCTCTCCATCGGCGCGGGGGAGCTTTGCGCGCTCCTGGGCCTCAATGGCAGCGGAAAGACCACCATCCTGCACGCCGCCTGCGGCTTTCTGCCCATGACAGGCGTCTGCACCGCCGCCGGGCAGGACTGTTCGGGCCTGAACGAGAAAAAACGCGCCAGGCTCATCTCCTTCATCCCTCAGGTGTGCAGCATGAGAGGCGGAATAACCGTGATGGAGGCTGTTTTAATGGGCTTTAACGCTCACTTGGGACTCTTTGGCTCTCCGTCACGCGCGCAAAAGCAATTTGCCCTGGACACTCTGGAAAGGCTGGGATATGCCTCCTTCAAAGGCCGGGATTTCGGCACCCTGAGCCAGGGCCAAAAGCAAATCGTGCTCCTTGCCCGATGTCTTGTCCAAAACGCGCCTGTGATGCTGATGGACGAGCCGGACAACGCCCTGGACTTTTTAAACCGCCACATGGTCCTGCAAAAAATACGCGAAGTCCTACGAACACAACAAAAAGCGGGATTGATTACCTTGCACGACCCGAACTTTGCCATGAATTATTGCGACAGACTGCTGCTCTTAAAATCCGGGTATCTGGTGGGAGAGATAAAAATGAAGGGGGCCTCCAGAGAGGAACTGGAAAAAAAGCTGTCCTTGATATATGGGGCGATAGAGGTGTTCTCCTTCAACGGCAATTTTTTTATGGGCCAGGTGCAGGAAACCGAAACCTCGCCTCTTTTCACAAAACTCTGCTGAGCATCTGAACGACACAATAAAAGGCAAAGCTAATCAGCCGCAACCTGCCGAATGCCCCAAGGCGCAGAGACATGAGCGTTCATTGTATAATTCATTGGGTACCAGTGCTTGGGCCTCTCGACGCCCTCGGAAGCCTTCTTAGATTAGATGAGGGCTCTTCCCCAAACCGCAGGTTAAAGTTTTTATCCGTGTTGGCTGTTGAATTTTCGTATTTTTTCTTTCACCCATTGGGTGAAAGAAAAAACGTATAAGTGTCCAACGCTCAAGGGTTTTCAAAGTCAACCTGTGGATTTGGGCTCTTGCATCTGGCTTGACAATCCGCCCGATAGTAGGACAATTGAAGTTAAAACCAACAAATTGAAAAGCGGTGAGTCTCGTGAATAGAAAAATTCTTCGCAATGGGGTCTTTATTGCCATCGTCGCTTTAGCTGTGTCTGCAACTCTCCTCTTTAATTTTTTGTTGGCCGACATGGAAAAGCGAGAATCGGAAACGGCAGTGTTACTTCAAAACCAAGCGTCGGTCATTCAGAAAAACTTCAGCACCATTGTCGAACAAGCCTACGCTCTGAGGGCTTTCATCATCGGGAGCAACGGTGACTATAAGAATTTGGACTCCGTGGCGGACTATATCCTAAAATATTCCGATATTCGCAACGTTCTCCTCGCACCCAACTCCGTCGTAAACAAGGTCTTACCCCCAGAGGGCAACGAGGCCGTCTTGGGACTCGACCTGACGAGTGAGCAGAACAAGAGTTACAAAGACGCTATCGAAGCGATTGAATCACGAAAACCAATTTTTTCCGGTCCTTACACCCTCATTCAGGGTGGCGAAGCCATATCCTTGAGGTTCGCGATCTTTTTTAACGACTCTCTTGGGGTGGAAAAATATTGGGGGCTCACCTCCATCACGGTCAATTTTCCAGAGGTCATCGGCAACTTAGCGACGAATTTCATCGTTGACTCGGGTTATGACTATATCTTATCCAAAAAAGACGGGCAATCTGGCCTGTATAAAGAGATTTCTTCTCACGTTGAAACCCCAGACGCACATTTTATACCCTACGATTTTTCCGTTTATAACTTGGACTTCAGGTTTGAAGCGACCCCACAAAAGGGTTTCCTTGACTGGAAGAAGGCTTTGATACTGGGAACGATGGCAATTTTCCTCTCCATTACTTTGGGGGCTATCGCGAGCGCTCTCTCATTGTTCATCAATAACCTGGCCGAAAAAGCAGGGCGAGATGTTCTCACCGGCCTTCTGAACCGAGAGGGCGGAGTCCGTCATATCAACAACAGAATCAGAGAGTCGGAGTTCTCTAAGGGCGCGTTCATCCTACTGGACGTAGACAATTTTAAGAGCGTCAACGACACTTTGGGACATCCTAAAGGAGACGAGGTGCTGATTGAGACGGCCACGATACTCAAGGGGTTGTGCAGAAGCATGGATATCCTCTGCCGATTGGGAGGCGACGAGTTTCTGATTTTCTTCAGCTACGACAAGGATTCTGATTTTGCCTTAAAGAAAGCTGAAAGCATCCGTCAAGCCTTGGAGAGAACCGTCACTGATGGGTCGAAATCGGTGGACATCAGCTCCAGCATCGGCATCAGCTTCTTTTTAGAGGGTCAGAAGAACTTTGAAAAACTTTACAAAGAGGCAGACATCGCCCTTTACGAGTCAAAGGAGCGAGGAAAAAACACCGTCACAGTTTACGAGCAAGGAGCTCAAGCCTAGACTTTGAACTCGGACAAGCAGGACGCTCCAAGCCTTTTCAGAAAACAGCAAAAGGCCTCTATTCCAACAACGTGGAATAGGGGCTTCTCTTTGCGCTCTGTGTCATTTTTGCGTTTTTTATGAAAGCTCAGAAATAAAAAGGACAGGAAATCATTCAGATATGCTGGACATATAATATAGGAAAAAGCTCAGGGGAAATCCCTGAGCCCTTGCTGTCATTGGTGGGTGGTACAAGAATCGAACTTGTGACCTCTTCCGTGTCAAGGAAGCGTTCTACCTCTGAACTAACCACCCCTGCAACCCTCTTTACAAACTTTGAAAATCCCGGGCATAAGCTACAAAGAACTCCCTACGTACCCCACGCCCCTTAACCTCAACTACCAGCTTCACCTCAGTTGGCCACTGGAACCAACAAAGAGACATTATATCAGCGCGGGCGTTTTTGTCAATTTATTCCTCAAAAGAATTTTGCCCCTCCAAAAGCACAGGAAAGACTGCACGCGACTCCGACTTCCTCCCGAACGTCGTTCAGGGCCGGAGTTTTTTCCCCCTCTTCCCTTTCCCTCAGCTCTCTTCTTCTTCTGGGGTAATGATAGTGTACCCCGCCTCTTCGAGCTTGAGGAGCGCTTTTTCAAACGTCTCTTCCTTCATAAACACATAGTCCGTGTTGAAAGTGGAGACCACGGAGATGGGGATCTCGTTATCCGCCAGAACTTTTGAGAGCTTGGCAATGATGCCCACTAGCGAAAAATCAAGCTCCCCTTGCATCCGAAACGCCCTCCAGCCGTCCTCCCGAGCCAAAGTCCACAAGGGCACCCGGTCGGCAGGGCATATCATGGAGAGTTCCTCGTCCGTCTTTGCCAGAAAAATAAAATCCCCGTTCAGGTCCGACCCGGCGACCGCGTCGATTTTGCAAACGGAAAAACTGTGTTTGATGACCTCCAGCTGCATTTCTCTCTTCTCCTGTCCCACTTTTTCTCCCCCCTGCACCTCAGGCAAAAAACGACAGAGTTCAGGGAAGTATTCCAACCCTG
>JAAYOR010000024.1 GCA_012520235.1 Fretibacterium sp. | reverse complement strand
GTACTTCTCAGCTATAAGATTCTTATGAGGATCGCCTGAGCCGATGGCTTCCCTCACCAATTCAGAGAGACTCTTAATATCCTCAGCATAAGCAAGATTTTCTAGGGAAGCGTTGCGGAGCTTCCGAGATTTTGCGCACTCACTTATTTGCGCAATAAAGCCCTCCTGAAACTCCTCAAACATTGAGCCATTCCTTCCCAAATTTGGCAACAACATCAGTCAAATTGAATCCCTTTGTTACCAATACACGAAATCCATCCTTATCCCAGCGTTTAATATCCTCGGCAAGTTCTGGGTCAATTGGAATGCGTTTTGACATCTCCAAAGCCTCTTTCTTCCTCCCAGCTCGTCTTAGCTCCCGTACTTGCTCCATGATCTCCTTGGTTTCTTCCATGCTCATGCTGCTCGTCCATTCTTTTATTTCCAGCATCCCCTTCCCTTTTCTTCCCTATCACCGGCAAAATCCAGTCTCGATAGGACAAGCTTTGTTAGGCTCAATCACCTTAGCCTTAGCCTCATTTGCTTTAGTTTCTGCCGTTGCCAATTCGAGGACTTTCGACTGCTGAGAGAAGACTCCTTTATCTCGAAAAACCGGTATTTCCTTGCTGCCGCTTCTCAGGACAATTATATCTTCCTCTATCGAAACGACCTCTCCCTTCAATTTGACATTACTCTCATGAGGTGTGAACTCAACCTTGTCGCCAACTTCAGGAATGCCCTCTTTATTCTTTTGCGCATCTTGCGTGTCAATCGTCAGCGCTATGTTGAGCTCGCTCAACCTGGCAGTTTTCTCTTGCAATTCCCGAGCATGGGGAAATTCCCTCCCCAGCTCCTCCTTTGTAGCCTGTACCTGTCCGTGAAGGCTCTCCAGTCTCTCCCGCGTTTCATCCAGGCGCTTGGGTATGCTCTCGATGACGTTCTCAATACGTGTCAAATTGCCGGATGCGCTCTCGCCCAGTTCCACGTTGTGCGTGGTCGCACCGGTCAAATTCAGATAAACCTTCTTGAAAAGAGAGTCGAAATGCAAGGCCATTTTGAAGCCACGGTACTCCCCTATCGTTCCCTGATTCTGCCCGAGGGCCTGAGCCGCCGCCAGCAGGGCCTCCCCTGCCTCCTGCTTCTGGTCCTTGCCATCGGCGTCTTTCTCGAAGGTCTTGCCCAAGATCTTCATCTTGAATCCCTGCTCTCGCGTGGCCTCCGCAGCCACGGCGTCCTTCTCCATAAGCTCAATCCTCTGTTCCGTCTGAGCTATGACACAAGGAAAAGTTTTTCTCAGCTTGTCCTCCAGCTCAAAGCGCTGGTTGTTAAAGCTCGCCTCCAGCAGCTTCAACTTGGAGACGTCGATGTCCAACTCCATCTTCTCCTTGATGCGCGGGTCCCCAATGCAGAGCGCCTTGACTTCGGCATAGCTCAGAACAGCCTCGTCCACGTCCTCGCAGCTCCGCACGGGAGTTTTGCTCGTCATCACCTGACTGATGAACTTCTGCTTGTTCTCGATGGTCTGGTAAAGATAGGCGTCGAAGGTGTTCTCTGTGACATAGCGGTAGATGTCCACCTCCGAGTTCTGGTTCCCCTGCCGGACGATGCGCCCGGCACGCTGTTCGAGGTCCGCCGGCCGCCACGGGCAATCCAGGTCGTGCATGGCAATAAGCCGGTCCTGAACGTTCGTCCCCGCCCCCATCTTCTGTGTGGAACCCATCAGCACTCGGACGCTGCCGCCGCGCACCTTTGCAAAAAGCTGGTCTTTCTGTGCCTCGGTGTTTGCGTCATGGATGAATGCGATCTCCTCCTCCGGTACGCCACGGGCGATCAACTTCTTTTTAAGGTCGTCGTAGACGTTAAAGCCTTTGTCTTTGCCCGGGGTCGAGAAGTCGCAGAAGACGAGCTGCGTCAGTTTCTTTTCTTTTGTGTCATTCCAGATTTTGTAGATGTTCTCCATGCAGGCGTTGACCTTGCTGCCGGGGTCGTCGGGAAGGAGTGGGTTGATCAGCCGTTGGTCCAGCCCGATCTTCCTCCCGTCCGAGGTTATCTTGAGCATGTTATCCTCTGTCGGATCCACTTGCTTGTTGTGAACTTTTGAAGCACGTTCCGACAGCCCCTCAACGAGCGCCTTTTGATGTTCCGTAGGCTTCACAGCCACGGTGTGGAAATTCGCCTCCGGACGAGGGAGGTTCAGAGTGTCCGCTGTTTTGATGTCGGCAACCTCTTTGAAAGTTGCCATGAGCTCCGGAAGATTGAAGAATCTTGAGAAGCGCGTCTTTGCCCGGAAGCCCGTCCCCTCAGGCGCAAGTTCCAGAGCCGTCACCGTCTCTCCGAAGGTGGAAGCCCAGGCGTCGAAGTGCTGAAGCCCCATGTCTTGGAGCTTGTCGTGCTGAAGGTAGCGCTGCATGGTGTAGAGCTCGGTCATGGAGTTGCTCACGGGCGTGCCGGTGGCGAAGATGACACCCTTATTGTTGGTCAGCTCGTCCATGTACCGGCACTTCATATACATATCCGAGGATTTTTGGGCTTCCGTCTGAGAGATCCCGGCAACATTCTGCATCTTTGTGTAGAGGAACAGGTTCTTATAGTTGTGGGCCTCGTCTACAAAAAGCCGGTCAACGCCCAGCTCCTCGAAGGTGACTACATCGTCTTTTTTGTCCACAGCCTGTAGCTTTTCCAATCGCACCTCCAGGTCCTTTTTGCTCTTTTCCATCTGCTTGATGGTCCAGCGCTCGCCACGCTCCGCTTTCATCTCCTCAATGCCTTGGGTGATATCCTCGATCTGCTCCTCGATGAACCGCGCCTGACGCTCTGAGGAGAGCGGAATTCTCTCAAACTGGCTGTGCCCTATGACGATGGCGTCATAATCGCCAGTTGCGATCTTGGCGCAGAATTTCTTGCGATTCTTCGTCTCGAAGTCTTTTTTGGTGGCCACCAGGACGTTCGCGCCGGGATAGAGCCGCATTGTCTCCGTGGCCATCTGCTCGGTGAGGTGGTTCGGGACGACAAAGAGGCTCTTGTGCGAAAGTCCCAGGCGCTTGCCCTCCATCGCGGCGGCCACCATCTCATAGGTCTTGCCCGCACCCACCTCGTGCGCCAGCAGGGTGTTGCCACCATAAAGAATACGGGCGATGGCGTTCTTTTGGTGCTCTCGAAGGGTAATCTCCGGGTTAATGCCCCCAAATCGGAGATGTTCCCCGTCGTATTCCCGCGCTTGCGTCGAGTTAAATCGCTTGTTGTACTCCGCGACCAGGGCGTCACGCCGATCCGGGTCCTTAAAAACCCATTCCTTGAACTTCTGCTTGATCTCCTCCTGTTTCTGTTGCGCAAGCGCAGTGCCCTCTGGGTCCAGGACGCTACGCTTCTGGCCGTTCTCCTCCACCTGGGTATAGACCTTGACGGTCTTCAGATTCAGGGTCTCCTCTATGATCTTGTAGGCGTTCATGTCCCGCGTGCCATAGGTCGTGTTCGCCAGGACGTTGCTAAAGTCCTTCGTCTTGTTCTCGATGTTCCAAGCCGACGTGGCAGGAGAATAATGGACATCAAGGAGCGGCGCAACGTAGCGCGCAGGCTGGAGCAGCTCCGTCATGAAAGCACGGACGTACTTCGGTTCAATCCATGTCGCTCCGAGGCGAACGTCAATTTCCGCAGCGGTCAGCGGCTTAGGCTGTGCTTCCTCCAAGGCCTTCACGTTGCCGCCAAAAAGCTCCGGCTCTCGATCGGCATAGCGCCGCGCTGTCTCCAGCTTCTCTCGGACGTTCCCGGACAGATACTCGTCCGCCGTATGATAGATAGGTCGCCCTGTCTCAGGCTCCACTCTGCCCGGCACGCGGAATATCGCACCTCGGAGCTCCCGCTCCAGCTCCTCTTCCGTACAGCCCGTGAGCGACGCCATATATTCCATGTCCACGCGGGCCTTCTCTGAGACAGAGAGCAGCAGGGCTTCCTGCGGCGTTCCGGCGGAAGTCGGGACGATGTTCTGCCGGATTGTCCGCTTTGTGAACATATCCGATTTTCCGATGAAGCGGCGGTCCTCGTCCAAGTTCTCCAGCGCACACAGCAGGTAGTAGGAACTGTCATCGTCGAAGGCACGGGCATTAGCGGCGTCGTTAATGCGGCCATATTTTTCTGTGAATCTGTCATACGCAACGTTGAGCTCTTTTTGAAGGGCATTTAGCTCCTCGTCACCCACTCCGGCCATCTGTGCGTCAATGACAGCGCGACACACATCACGCAGTTCTACCATGCCCTTAGCGCGTCCGATGGCAGTTTTAGGCAAGTCCGGCTTGTACATGAGGGAGTTCTCGCGATAATAAAGCTCCCCGTCCACCAAGGTGTAGCTGTAGTTACGGACCGACGGGTCGGCGGGGATAACTTCTTTGTACTGCTCCTGTATCTCCTGCTCCCTGGCAGTGATCTTCCCCTGGATGTTCCCCATCGCCTTTTGCAGCTGTTCGGCAAGGTCGGCCCCCTCGATGGGGTTGCAGGTCGTCTCCCTCTCGTTGCCGTACATCGAGGAATCAAAGGCCATCGTTCCCAGCATCATCTCGGGATGTCGAAGAAAATAGTTGTTGACCGGCACGCCGTTCGCGTCATTGAAAGTATGCAGCCATTCAGGCTGAATATCGTCAATGATGTGATCCCGTTTCTGGAGGAAGAGGATGTCGGTCGTGACCTCGGTCCCAGCGTTGGCTTTAAAAGCATCGTTTGGAAGACGGACAGCCCCCAGGAGCTCGGCTCGCTGTGCGAGGTACTGGCGCACCGAGGTATTTGCCTTGTCCATCGTGCCTTTGGACGTCACGAAGGCCACAACACCGCCGGGACGCACCTGGTCAAGCGTCTTGGCGAAGAAGTAGTCATGAATCATAAATCCATGTTTGTCGTATTTGGGATCTGCGATACGGTAGGCTCCAAACGGCACGTTTCCGACGGCAGCGTCAAAGAAGTTGTCCGGGAAGCGAGTCCGTTCATATCCATCTACGGTGATATCTGCCTCCTGATAGAGCTGCTTTGCAATCCGGCCCGTGATGCTGTCAAGCTCAACACCGTATAGCTTCGCCTCCGCCATGCTCTCAGGCACAAGACCAAAGAAGTTCCCTGTACCGCAGGCGGGTTCCAGGATGTTTCCTGAAGCAAGGCCCATCCGCTCCAGAGTGCTGTAGATGGACTTGATGACCATAGGAGAGGTGTAGTGAGCGTTGAGGGTCGAGGCACGGGCCGCCGTGTATTCTTCCTCGGAGAGGAGGTTCTTCAGCTCCGCATATTCTTTGCCCCAGCTCTCATTTTTTTCATCAAAGGCTTGAGGAAGGCCACCCCAGCCTACATATTGGGCCAGAGTCTCTTGTTCCTCTGACGTGGCCAGCCTGCCTTCGTTCTCGATGCGTTGCAGGGCGCGAATGGCTTCTACGTTACGGGCATACTTTGTCTTTGCTCCCCCAGTGCCGAGGGCGTCGTCGGTGATGCGGTAGTTGATGAGTTGCGCTGTCTCCTGCTCCTGCATCGAAGGTTTTTCTTGAGGTTCCTGAGGTTCCTGAGGTTCCTGAGGTTCCTGAGGTTCCTGAGGTTCTTGAGGTTCCTGGTTTTTTTGTTTTTCCTGTAATGCCCGAAAAACAACTCCTACCCGTTCTCTGCGAAAGATAGGGTATGCGGAACTCAAGTCTTGTAAAGACACGTAGTCTTCATTTAGTTCATCTATTGCAAAGGGTGTCCCATCAATCTCCAGATTCATGCCAACATAAAGTTCCGGAGGTGTGATAGCAGTAGGTAACTCTACTTGCAGCTCCTGAGATGAGCTTGATTCCTCATCTACTTCTCCATACGTGTTTTTTTGAACACTGGATTCGGATTCTTGTTCCGGAAGGGGCTCTTTTGATTGGAGGAGACGCTCCTCTGTGAGCTGAAGCGTCTCCTTAGGTGGCAAATCCTCGAAGTTAAGGGTCAGCTGTAGATCAGGCTCCGCGTGACGATCTCCTCGGCTTCCATGTCCAGGGCGTTCATGTGCTGCACCCACGCCATCGGGTCGTCGGCTTTGTTCGGCGGCGGATCGTTCCTCTCCAGCTCCTTCATCAACGAGGCTTTCATCTCCCGAGCTTCTTCTTGAACTTCCAGACAATGGGTCAGAAAGTTCTCTCCCAGCTCCAAGGCCGTCCGAACCTTCCATTCCTGAAGGTATTTCTTGCGCATCAGACCGTACTTCGTCAGGGGCTCTTTCGGCTTCTTCGGTGTCGGGCCGTAGCTCATCCAGAGATCCAGCACCTTGATATACAGGGCCTTGGTCTCCTTCTTCCTCATCAAGGAACCCTCCGGTAAGTCGTTCGCTTCCTCCGGCGTCAACTCTTCCTCGTTGTAGATCGTCAGGTCCTCCTCGTCCTTCGCCTCCAGCTCCGCCCACACCCGCTCTTCGGCCTGATACAACTCCTCGTCCGTCATTCCGTTCGCCACCGAGGCCCACTCCGGACGTTCGTACTGTTCGCTCATTTTCCGCACCTCTTTCCCGATCTATCGCCTTGACGACGCGCTCCACGCGCCCTAGGACCTCGCGCCCCACTTTGTTGACCGCCTGTCCGAGGTTCATCATCGTCGCCTCGTCCAGCTGTGGAACCTCCTCGAAACTGAGTCCCGCCTCCCTGGGATCCAGCCCGCAACGCTCCATGAGGTACCAGACTGTGCTGCTATAAACTAACTCTTTGAAATCTTCTCTATTTACTACGCTATCATTGTACAGGGGTAACTCGTTTTTTTCAAGCCCCTCAATGAGATTTTTGGCCACGTCCTTCAGCTGGTCAGGCAAACTGCCTTGAGCCCCGTAAACGGAGCGTAGCTCACCAGAGACAGCTTGCGCGTGTTCCGGACGCACCTGCCAGATATAGGGGGGCGCGTCCTTCTCATGCCCGAAACCGGGATGCGTGTCGGACACGTCAAAGACATACTGGAGCCTGTTACCATCCAGCAGTTTGATACTTTCCTGCCCTTTATTCACCCAACGGTTGAAACGCTTGTTCCACAAATCCATGGTAGCGCAAGCTGTAGCATAAGGCCGCTGCTTATAGATCAACAGCTGATCCTGGAAGGAATATTTGTGATTACGGGCCGCGCAAGAAAGAAAAGTTGTCCATGCGTCCGGGGTCTCGCGAACTCGGGACTTGACCTCTGCAAATTTTTCGAGTGTATCTTGGTGGGATGTTTTTTTCTCGTTTTCTGCCATTAACGCTCCAACCCTTCACGCTTTTTCTTTGTGTCATCTCGTCCCTGCTGGGTACTATCTCGCCCTTCCAACTTCATGAAGTAGGGACGGTACGCCTCAGCTTTTCCAAACTGGACTGCCCCTCTGGGGCCGAAAACGAATTTTTCTGTTGTCTCTTGAGCGAATAATTTCCAGTTCCTGTACTGATATTTCTCTCGGAATTCACTTTCTGTCATATTTTTTTGCCGCATTGCGGGAGCATTCTGCTCTATGGCATCTCGAACCTGGTCAGGGCTGTAACCTGTAACACGCATCCGAATCCCGATCATGCCGTCCACCTGCGAGTAATCCAGAGCTCCTTTGAAGCGTCCCGCAATGTCTTCATAATGAGCCCAGTAAGCAGCATGAGGGTCTCCACTTGTGTCCATTTTGTCGAAGTTGGCCTGAGCTCTTAGCCTTTGCTTTTCCCATTTGAAGCGTTTTGCAAGCTCCTTTAATTGCTCCGTAGCCTTATGACACAAGCCTCCATCAGCCTCGATCAATCGTGTCTCGGGAAAGCTTCCGTCCCCCTTTTGGTGCTTGGGCTTAAAGTTCGCAAAAGGTGGAAGTCGGTGGGCATGAACTGCTCCGGAGAGCTTCGGGTCGCCATATTTTTCATTGAGGACTTTTGCCAGTTGATTTGCTGCCTCCGGCGAACCCTCGGAAGGAACGTTAAGGATCGCCTGAAAATTTCCGGGTGAAGATTCAATGACACAAGCAGGACGATAGCCGTCCGTTTTGAGCTGCGCCAATTTCTCAGCGGTGAGATCGTCGATGAGAATATGGTGCTTATCCTTACTCAGCGGAGTGATGTTGATGTTCTTCTGACTTTGGGCATATTTTTCCAGGAGCCATAGACGTTTTTTCAGCTCTTCTGCCGTTTTGCCTTTCAGCTCATCACTTTGCCGATCAAGAACGAAGGCGCGGGTGCCCTCCGGAGCAAATGTAGTGATGAGGACTCGATACCGGTCGGCCCCGATCGCGTCCGAGTAG
>JAAYOR010000023.1 GCA_012520235.1 Fretibacterium sp. | reverse complement strand
TCCTTACCTGTAGCCTTAAATTTTTCGTCCTCCGCCTCGAACTCAATAACCGTCTCTCGAATCTCGCATTCGGGCATGAACTGCAAGGCATAGCGAACGCAAATGAGCTCATAAATTTTACGCTCAAAATCGTTCAGTTCAAGAGGAATTTTGATCGTCGGGATAATCGCGTGATGCTCCGTGATCTTGGCATCGTTCCAAGCCGCAGTCTTCCTTGTGACATCAAGGGCTTCCTGCATTCCCACAACCGCCGGACAGGCACAGGAGATGGAGTCCAAAACAGCCTGAGCTTCGGCGTAGTGTTCCTCGGGGATATAGCGGCAATCAGTTCGAGGATAAGTGACATAGCCCTGTTCGTAAAGCTTTTGCAAGTGCTTTAGGGTGTCTGTGATATCGTATCGCTTGCTGGCCTCAGCCTGAAGTTTGGGTAGAGAGTAGGGGAGGGGAGGGGCCTCCTTTCGGATTTTCTTGTCGGCACGTGTAATAGTTCCTGTTGCCCCCTCCAGCTTTCGTTCAAGAGCCTCACAAACAGCATGATCGATTAATCTTTTTTCTTCGTCCAGCCCCGAGGCCTCTTCGCCCGGCTGCCAGCGCCCTGTCACCTCTCTATCTCCAGTAAGCAGCTTCAAGGTCGCGGACAAAACGAAAAAGGGCTTGGGAACAAAGTTTTCGATTTCCCTGTCCCGTCTCACCACAAGTCCCAGGGTTGGGGTTTGAACGCGACCGACGCTAAAAACCCCATCGTATCCCGCATCAGCAACGCTGACAGAACAGTACCGGGTCAGGTTCATGCCTGTGAGCCAGTCTGCATAGCTTCGAGCCTGGCCGGCCTTATACTCTCCAACATAGTCCGCATTGTCCTTCATGTTCTTCAGGGCCTTGCGGATCGCCTCCGGGTTCACATCATTGAGACGCAATCGCTTTGTCGGGCCTTTCCAGCCGCAGTATTCCAAGATTTCATCTATTAGGAGCTGCCCTTCACGATCTGCATCGCCAGCATGAACAACCTCGCTTGCCTCCCTGAGAAGCTTGCGGATAGTTTGCAACAGCTCTTTTGTGCGGGGGATCTCTCGGAGCTTCCAAGTATCGGGGATAATCGGAAGGTCTTCTAACCTCCACGGCTTGTATCTTGTGTCATAATCCTCCGGTTCGCAAAGCTCCAAAAGGTGCCCGGAAGCCCATGCAACCACATCATCGCCGCAGCGGATACAATTATCCTCTCGACTTCTGTTGCCCGGCAAAACATCTGCCAAGGCACGCCCTACGGATGCTTTTTCTGCAATATAAAGGATCATGGTGAAAAGGCCTCCCAAAATTTGGTGTGTCGCAGTGTGCTATAATGAAAGGGAAATCCCGCCCGGAAGAGGTCGGACGGGGCTGTTTCAAAGGCTGCCCGATGAGGGGTTGTGACCCTCACCGAGGCTTACGCCCTTTTAGTGAAGGTTATTGCGCTTTGAAAAGCCGGAGAAGTTCGGCGATGGCTCGTATGAGTGCTGTCAACGCTCGTACGAGCTTTGTTATTCTCTCCACGTTATCACCCCCTTTCGGGGGGATACCCCTAGCAGCTTCACCCGATGATGCCGGGTGCCTCTCCTACCCTACATTTTAGCGTTAGCGCACCGCTCTCAAAATCCCTCGACTCTTGTCGTTGCTTCTCTCCAAGCCTCAGGAAAAATAACATCTTGCTGTACCAGTACGTTGAAACGGGAACCTGGCTTGATGACTATTGTCGGCTGTATTTCCAGAGCCTTCTCCGCCAGTTTTGCCCCGATGTTCGCTATCGTTGTCCCCGTCGTCTCGACCAGGACGTCTTTCGCGCTCTTCTTTTGGTTGTTGTTCCCTGTGTCATCCTTGTTGTCAGAGGCAATATCAACAGCAGCTGTAAAAAACGATGTGAAGAGCCCAGCCATCAAAAGTTGTGAGTAGTGATGATCTACCTTGCCCTTAATTCCGCTGTATCCTGCCATATCCGCGCCAGGAGAACCCGCAATATTCAGGCTGCTGCCATCCGGATAAATGATCCGGTTCCAGACGATACCCACTCTTTTCTGACCTCGTGTGATTTGAGAATCATAGACACCTACAAGACGCGCCCCCTGGGGAATCAAAAGCCAAGATCCCGTCGCCGTGTCATACACGTTCTCTGAGACTTGACCGATGACCATTCCAGGAAGATCGGAGTTTATCCCCGTTATCAAAAGTCCTGGAATCACTGTCCCAGCCTTCAGCTCCAACGGAGCAATTTGCGCTTTTCTCGTGCTTTCGGAATATCCTTGCGGCGTCCGACCTCCTCCCTCCTGGGTCAGGAAGTCCAATTTGCTCTGCTGTGAGCTCTTCCCTATCGCAGCCAAAGCCGCCTGGAGTTCTGTGTTCCCGGAACTTCCTGCCCCAGCAGCCCCGGCCCCACCACTCAGCGCCAGCAACCTGGCCAACCTCTCTTCCGGAGATTGTTCCGCTTCGGGCTCATCTGCAAAGCCTTCTACCACAGATTTTCCCGTCAAGGAATTCTGCTTCAGGTCACGGTATCTCCTCCCTTCTTCCCTTTGGGCGTCCGTGACCCTCCGAGCCGTTTTTTGGGGTGCAGGAGACTGAAGGATGATGATCTTAGGAGATTTCCTCTGCTCCTCCGGCGCTGCCGTTTCGGCTTGCGGCGGCGGTATCGGAGTCCTTCTTGCAGCCTCCAATAAGTCATTTTTCAACTTCGATGGGTCAGAAAAAGACGTCCGCCTGCTCTCGCTTTCCCGCTCCTGAATCGTCCGCTCTGAGTTCTGGGCCATGATGACAAAAAACATGACGGCAACGACAACAATCAATATAAACATCAAAATTTTTTGTCCCGAGGTTCGCTTACCCTTTTTGATCTCAGTATTATCAGCGAACAGAGGCGATGTTGGGCGCTGGTCTGGCATCAGCGCACCTTCTCTCTCACAATCACCACCTGGGAGCTCCCAGCAATCATGACAGCCTTGCTGCTCATAATGCGATCAACGATATAGAGCTCTCCTTTAACCCTGTAATTTACGAGCTTTTGGCGCTTTCCTTCGTAGAAAAGGAGGACAGGAGCCTCAAGGGCTCTATACTTTTTGGGCATCTGGATGTAGGTCTTGGTGCCATCGTCAAAAACCCTTGTCGGCTTCCAAGGTACTTTCTTCTTGTCTATGATTTTGTATCCGAAAAACAAGTCCTCAGCGGACATTGCGTAGCTCGGTTCGAGCACAACGTCCTTTTCCTGCTGCGCTCGATTGGCGGCGATGAACGTATTCCAATCGCTCAGGGTATCCTGGGGATAGCTGAAACGGAGCGCAGGAATGTAGTTTTTGTCCGAGGCGACAAGATCGAGGTTATAGGTACGCCGATCTGTCATGACCAACAGATTGGTGCTGATATCCGGCATCAAGGGTTTGATGACGACATGAACCACTTCGAATGCTCCCGAGCCGCTTTTTGCGGGGCTGATCTGCCACCGCACCGTATCTCCGGCATGAACAGCATTCACTTTCTCTCCTGGTTGAAGGGCAATATCGGTGACGCGGTTCGGACGACACACGACCTTAGGGATTAGGCTCCCATAGGCATAGGTCACCGCTCCGTTCTGGCCTTGGATTGGGGTAATAGCGTTCGTAGCTTTCGCAAATTCTTTTACCAGGGCAAGAGCCCGCTCATCGATCTCCCGGAGCGCCAGGTCTTCTTGAATATCAAGCCACTGCTGTGCTTTCTGTATTTCCCGGAGCTCTTCAGGCGTCAGCTCCTCCCCGTCGCCTGTTTGCACCGCGCCATTTTGTATTGCCTTTTCTATATCTGCCTCTGCTCCATTTCCGGTAGGCGTCACCCATTTAACGTCCGAGGATTCTAAGGATAAAGCCAAATCCGGATATTGCTCAATCAAAGCTTGAAACTGAGCATCTACGCTCTCTTCCTTGTTCGGTGTCCGATTCTGATTGGGCCTGGGTTTGGGCTTAGCGATAACAGTAGAGCCATCAGAGGCAAATGCTGCTTCCGGAAAAAACGAAACGGTCAGAAATACAAACGCTATCACTGCAAAAAGCTTCCTCATAAGTCCCAACCTTTCAATTTGCAAGTTTTTCCGTCACGTGGAAATCGGACACAAAAACCCCCAGCGGATTCCTCATGATTTCCTTGATATCCGTCGGCGGATTCACTTCCACGACAAACGTGCCTTTGTAAAAACGCTCTCCTATGAATTTTTCCTGCTCATAAACTTTCTCCGACCATTCCGCCTGCCAGGTCATGTTGCTCTCTGGAGAAGCCCTCAGAACAGATTGGAGGGTCACTTCAACAACAACGTTGGTTCTGGTCAGAGGATTGTTAGCTCGAAAATATTCATCAAGCTTTTGTTGAGCCGAAGAACCCTGAGCGACACTGTCATAGGTTTTCGAGAGCATGGCCACAAGAACTGTCCGATCGGAATAGATGCTGCGCATATTTGTGATGAAGTCCGCGATCCGTGCCATGATAATGCGATCGTCTGTAACATCCGAAGCCTCCGCCGGTTTTATAGCCATCTGATAACCATGCTGATCGACCTGTACGATGAACGGGACAACCTTCACGGTCTGAGCGATCCAGAGAACCGCCACTACTGAAACGGACAACAGCAACAACATCAGAAAGGCCACACGCCGCCAGGAAGCCAAGTTCTTCGCCAGGCGTTCATAACGGTCATCGTATTCTTTTTTTCCAATGGCATAAGGATTCATTGGGTCGTATGCCTCGTGCAGATCAAGTGCCTTTTCTGCCTTTCCCTTAGGCATGATTTATGTCGCCTCCAATGCCAAGTCTCTTGCTTAGCTCCTCCGCCGTAGGAGCCCTCAAAGCATCTTCACGTCTGCTGCCTCTGTTGGATAAAAAATCATGTGAAGAGTCCGGTTTAGATCCGCTTGACTGTGTTTGGGAAGTAGTTGTCTTAGATGTTGCCGTGCTGGTAGTCTCTTGACCAACGGTAGCGTCCGGTGCTGACTGTCTCTGGGAAGTGCTCCTGGATGCAGCTATGGTGACACTCTCTTGCCCCATAGCGGTAACATTTGGTGCGGACATCGAGTTCTGCTGTTTCATCTCATCAACGGCTCGGAGTTCTTTATGCCTACTCCATACACCCGCGCCTTGCCTTTTGGCTGCCCCTACCGTGTCCGCTTGGGGCCCGTGCCCTCTCAAGATTCCGTGATCTGCCAGGTTATTTCTGACGCCTCGGAATACGTTTTGTGCTGTTGCGCCGACTCCAAGTATCGAGTGTCCCAAAGCACTCCCAAATGCCGAACTGACCGCTCTGCCAACGCTTTTTCCACTTTGCCGCGACGCGTGATAGGCATTGGCAGCTGCTCCCGTGGCAGAACCCGCTGTTCCAATCGTTCCAGCAGCGACCCTTCCCGCGCCCATTGCCAAGCCTCCAGCCAAAGCAGCAGCCCCTCCGACACCAGAGCGAATTGCTGCGCCACCTGCCCCTATTCCCATGGAAACTCCAGCGATTAGTGTGTCTGCGATTTGCGGAACAACCTTAATAATCGCCCAAAAAAAGAGCGACGCAGCAATCAAACTCATACAGGTTTGCAAAAGAGAAGTGTTGCTTATGGCCATCCCATCCAAAGTGGCATCTGTCCACTCGCGCTGTAGATTATAAAAAACATTGAACCCTATCATGAGGATCACGGTCACAAGAAACAACTTAAAACCTATGTGAAAGAGGGTTTTGATGTAGGACAGAGCATAGTTTCTCGTATATTCAGAACCACCGAAACCGAGCAAAATCAGCCCAAGAGAACTTACGATGTAGTTCTCCAACATTACAATAGCCAAATACCCTATGGCTGTTGTTAAAGCGAAAGACATAATGACACTAGTGACAAGTCCCACTAAAGCTATATAAAATCCTTCGAAAACGCCGGCTGCCTCCGCAGTATGCTCAGTGACGGAAGCACACATAGAAACCATCAGTCGTAACAAATTTGCCAAATCTAATTTCATTCCAGACATCGCCGAAAATGACGCAACTATGCTTTCAGTTACAGTCCTATCGACCAACAACCACCAAAAAAATCCTCCCATCATGATCTGACGCACAAGACAAGCTATAACAGCTCCAAAAGTTAAGGACTCCTGCAAAAAAAGCTGTAATACAGCCCAGGAAAATTGAGCTAAAAAAAGAAGATAAAACAAATTTTTTGCGTAATTTAAAATAACCTTTTCATATTTCTCAAATTCGGATTGAAATCGACCTATCATCTCGTCAGCGAGAGCATCTGGGGTCTTCACTGCCGCATAGGCAGGGGTTATAACAGAGGCCATCAAGGTCAAGCACAGGAACAGGAACATAACTTTTGACATTGAGAGACCTCACCAAGACCATTTCACAGGAGTATGCGTGGACTCTTTCATGTTTCCTATATCTTTTTCCAGTCTCTTTCTGGCACTATCCTGCAACGTCCGCTCTCGTTCCGCATAATCCAGATAGGTCTTTGTCTGTTCCAGCATCAGGGTTCTGACCTTCAGCAGCTCTCCGCCCATGAACCCCAGCAGCTCGTTGCTGGCCTGCATGATCGCGTTACGGCCCTTAGCCGTGCTCGCATTTTTCGCTAAATCGTTCAGCAGTTTGCTGCTGTCGTCAATATCCTCTGCGGAAAGTTTCAGGCTCTTGATTGTTTCTTTCGCCTGCTTTTCCATTTGCTTAGAGAGCTCATAGTATTGCTCCGAGTAGTTCGTCATCCAAGACGATTCTTCTGCCTGCATCGCAGAATAGAAGGTGTTGTAGAACTCCTCATCAATGTTGGACAGTTTGCCCAGAACACCCTGAACTTGGTTATAGGCGCCCATGACCTTCTTGATCGCACCTGTCACCATGCCCACCAACTGCCCCGGCAAAGCAGCAGTGTTCGTTATCATGTCCGTGATCATTGTGATCTGGTTCGTGATCATTTCAATGTCGTTCAAAAGCATCTGTATCTCATTTTGCAGCGATTGTCGAATTTGAGACACTTGTGCTGCCAGCTCGGCATTATTTGCCAGTTGCGTGACTTCTGTCGCCCCTCCAGTTATCCCTCCGCCCCCCGCAATCACAGATCCGACCAATAAGCCTGACACAAGAGAAAAAATCAACAGGAAAGAAACTCGTTTCATCATGCCACCTCCAACTTCTTCGAGGAATGGTCGTAAAGCTGTCGCCAGCTTTTCGCCCATTCCTCAAGCCCGCGCTCCTCCAACCATTTTTCAGGCCACAGCTCTCCCGCCATCATCTGGAGCTGGCGAATACGTATCAAGTCTTCTTTCCCACTCGCCCCCGTAAAAGACAGAGCCACAGGCCCCAAAGCAAGAGAGAAAAGACGATGCGCATTCATCGTCTCGCAAGCGTAGTAGTATTCGCGCTTCTTTTCAGCGTGGGCGATGATGTCCACTTGCTGTTCATTCAGCGCCAGATGCTGCATATAGAGTCCCTTCATACTGTCGCTGAGAGCATTGGGATTTGGCAGAAGGATTCGGGTCTCGCAGCTATCGAGCACAGCGTCCATGATTGAGGAGTTCACGATATCATTCAAGCTTTGCGTAGCCAGAATGACCGCACAGTTGTTTTTGCGGAGTACCTTAAGCCATTCCTTGATCTTCCCAGCAAAAATAGGATTGCTCAGGGCTAGCCAAGCCTCATCAATAACAATGAGTGAGGGACGTCCGCTTTTCGCACTCTCGTAGGCACTCAAGATTCGCTTCTCGATCTGCTTAAAAATATGCACGAACACCGGAACAACTATCTTGCTGTCCATGTTGAACAGGTGTTCCAACTCAAAGACGGTTGTTTTGGCATACTTGATGTCATTGCTCTTGCCGTCCAGCATCTCCCCAGTATTACCCAGGCTGTAGTATTCAAATACCTGCCGGAGTTCCTCGTCCTGTAGCGTCGCAAGAAAATCTGTGATTGTCCTGCGTTCGGACAAATTTTCAGCATAAGAGGTTGAGGAAGCAAGAATCTTTATTGCATCACTTATTGCGCTGCGTCTTTGAGGTGTGACCTCGCCCCCCTGCAAAATCAACATCGACTCCAGCCAGTCGGCAGCAATACCCTGATCGTTTACCGTGTCGATTTCCGCTAAAGGGCATAGGGACAAGGTGCTACCTTCGGCTCCAAGGTCATAATGCACGCTATCCCGAAGTGCAGCACAAAGAGGAAACATGGAATAACCCTTGTCAAAACAGAAAATTTGAGCATTCTTGTAACGTTCAAACTGCGAAACGATCAACGACAAAAGCGTAGACTTTCCGGAACCGGACGGCCCGAGGATGAGCGTGTGTCCCAAGTCGGAGACGTGGATGTTGAGGCGAAACGGAGTGCTTCCGACACTGGTCGCTTGGATCAAGGAAGGAGGAAGCTCTTGTATCCCCTCGCGCAGGTAGTGCTTGGCAATCTCTGGGGAAGGGTTATAGGGCTCGCCTGCCCACTCGTTAGTGAGCGGGATGATATCAGTCAAGTTCATTGTGTTGATGTAGGGCTTTCGGACGTTCTCATATCCATGACCCGGCAAACTGCCCAGAAACGCTTCCATTGCATTGATAACTTCAATGCGTGCGGAAAAACCATTGCGCTCAAAGACTTTCACGACCTCATGCGCAATATGTTCCGCTTCTTCCTTTGTTTCTGAGCGGACGACAACAACGCTGGTGTGCTTGCCATAAGCAACCCACCCCGCCGTCAGTTCTTCGGTCGCGTTATCAATATCCCCTACCATGTGAACCGCATCCTGATTCACCGGGGCGCGTTCGTTCTGCATGATCTGGGCGATGAACCCGCGAACCTTCTGCACCCATTTTTTCCTCTCCCCATCGAGCATTGCTTGGGCTTTACGGAAATCTGAGAAGATGCAGCGATTAGACCAGCGGATCTCATAGGGCAGCATGGTAAGCTGCCGAAGTATGCCAGGATATGTCTCCAGAGGGTAGCCCAGGATAGATACCACACAGATATGCTGCTCCTCCATCTTGAGAGGTGTCGTCAACAGCATGTCGCGCCCTAAAAGGACATCCAGATATCCTGTATTGGTTGGTGTCAAAAATATGGGATGCCAATGCCCGTTCACCATGTAATTGAGCAACATCAACAATTCATCGTTTCCGTACAGGCTGTATTGTCCTTTATCGTTGATTTCAGGATTCAAGGTCAAGCGTTGCATATGAGTCTCTTGACCAAGAACATCAATAACGTCCGTGACGATGTTTTCCATGTACTCAATGATGTGATCGTCGCTGGCCAGCGCATGGCCCGTCTGCCCATCTGAAACAAACGCAACGAGCTTCCTGTAGACTCCACTCTTCTCAATTGCAGGAGGAAGATAGGTGAAAAAAACAAAATTCATCGTCTCGAAGTGTGCACCTTCAAGCTTGTGTTGGGCCTCACGCTCCAGATCAATGAGGAGGTTCGTAGGCTCAGTGAAATGGTTGGCAGGATAAGAGTCTGCCGGCTTCCTAACCATCTCAAAATGAACCATCCAGCCATTACCGAGCCTACGTAGCGCATTGTTGGTCATGGCAGCCAGGTGCTCGACTTCCACTTTGCTGGCACTTTCAAAGTCAGGCCCTTTATACCTGTAGCCCATAAGGAACGATCCATTTTTCAAGGCTGCAACTCCAGGCGCAACCATGTGGGAATAGGCCAGATAGTCCGCAAACCCTCGCTCACCTTTAGTCGCCACGTCTGCCCTCACACTCCTAGTCCCATCGCTTGTGCTTGATGGGGTTCAAACCACCAAGTTTCCCCGTTGCCGGTAAATAAACTTTCAAATACCTGACGCTACGAAAAACAATCCCTTTGAAATGTGCGTCATAAATAGCCAGCTTTGCGAGTATGGGAATGCCAATAAGCCACAGCACAATACCCAAGATCACGTTGCGCCAATACATGCTCATCATGCCTGACATTATCAGGAGACCGCAAAACAAAACTAAAATGAAAAAAAGCTCCCTGTCGCACCCGGCTAGTAGTTGTTGGCGTGTTAAGCTACGATGGACAGGGACTTTACGAAATTCCTTCATGAGACTCGGGAAATTACTGTCGGAGCTTCAAATTAAAGCCCCTGTGACGCCCAACATACTGATAATATTTGCTGCGCCGCCAAGCGTTCCGGCTGCCAGGGCAGCAAAGGCCAGCCAGCGTGCCCAGCCAGCTAGGTCGCCGCCGAACATCAGGACACCCACACCTATAACTACCATAATTAAGCTCAGGGCTTTTGCAACAGGTCCAGTAAGCGAAAAAGCTATACCACCAAGCGCCTTTTCCCAAGGCAGCGCCCCTATAGAAGTACCAGTACCTGATGCCTCAATGATGCCAGGCAAGAAAAGGATCAACATGGCAACACCCATCAAACCAAGCATCAAAAAAGAAACGCGCCGCAGCATTACATCTTGTTCTTGTGTCATAACCATTCTTCTAACCTCCTAAAAGCTATGTAGTGATGTTTCTACAGAGATAATCTCCATCTTTAATTCCGGAAACTTCAATGATCTCCGCTACAATTGGACCTATTTGCGCCACTCGTTTCAGAAAAACGACCACATCTAAAGCTTCTCCAATCAGGTCTTTCATTGGAGTCTTGGACACCTCTGATATCAACTGCTCCATGCGAATCAGTGCGCTTCTTGCACTGTTGGCGTGAACAGTACAAATTCCCCCAGGGTGTCCTGTGTTCCAGCTCTTCAATAGGTCTAAAGCCTCACCTCCTCGAACCTCACCAACAATGATCCTGTCTGGACGCAAACGCAGCGAAGCCTTAACCAGCTTTTGCATCGTCGTATTGCTTTTGGGATCTGTGCGCATCGCGAAGACGTTTTGCATCGTGCATTGCAGCTCCACGGTATCCTCCAAAAGCAATACCCTGTCATCTTTCCTGATTTGGGCTAGAGCATCTAAAATAGCGTTTACGAAAGTTGTTTTGCCGGAGCCAGTTCCTCCCGCAATCAGGATATTCTTGCGCGTTTCTATGGCGTCCTGAAG
>JAAYOR010000022.1 GCA_012520235.1 Fretibacterium sp. | reverse complement strand
TTCTTTCTTTACCCACTTCTGCTAACCACATTTTAAAAGGTTCTGCTTTGGGGGATGGGATGGATTGGATAATGCGAAAGATCCCTTGCATATCAGCGACGTCGGTTTCTCTCATCTTCCCGTCCGTAGCTTTCATTTTCAACTGCTTACAAATTGTAAGCAGTTCATTCCCTTCCTCTTTTAATCTCTTTTTCAGGACGGCCCAGTATGTACTAGCCCCTCGTGGTGTTTCTTGTTCGGTTAAAACGCCAACCACATCAACAATAGAGAAATACCATTCCTCTTTTTCGTCATCCCAGACAGCTCTGATTTCTTTATTCTCATAAAGTTTTATCTCGTTCATCTCAGAGTTTCTCCTCCTAAGCAACAGTTTACCCGTTTCCGTGTCCTTCCGTGTTTTCCGTGGTTGATAGTTTTTTCTTTTTCGTGTTTTTTCGTGTGTTTCGTGGTTCATTGTTCCAGTTCTTTTTTCAGCTCACGAAACTCGGCGTTGATCGTGACCTTGCGGTTGAATTGTTTTTCCTGCCGCAGTATATAGGGGGCCTCTCCTACGCGGAAAGGCCCCGGCAGTTGCTTGAGTTGCGATCTGCTACAGGCTACATACGATCCTTCAACCGGGCGAGCATGTCCTGGGTCATCTCGTCAAGCCCGTACTTCGGGCTGAACCCCCACTCCTCCCGGGCGGCCGTGCAGTCCAGGGAGTCGGGCCACGACTCGGCGATGCCCTGGCGCAGCGGGTCCACGTCGTAGTCCATGGTGAAGTCCGGCAGGACCTTGCGGATGGAGGCGGCAATCTGCTCCGGCTCGAAGCTCATGGCGGAGATGTTGAAGGCGTTCCGATGGATAAGCTTTTCCGGGTCGGCCTCCATGAGGTCCACCACGGCGGCGAGGGCGTCGGGCATGTACATCATGTCCATATACGTCCCGGACGCAATAAAACTCGTGTAGGAGCCCTTCTTCACCGCATCGTAGTAGATGTGCACGGCGTAGTCCGTGGTCCCTCCACCCGGGAGCGCTTCGTAGCTGATGAGGCCGGGGAAGCGCAGTCCTCTGGTGTCCAGGCCGAACTTTTTGTGGTAATAGTCGCACAGGAGCTCCAGGGTCACCTTGGCCACGCCGTAGATGGTGGTGGGCCGCTGGATGGTGTCCTGGGGAGTGTTCTTCGCCGGGGTGGTGGGGCCGAAAGCGGCGATGGAGCTTGGGAAGAAGAAGGCCGTGCCGCGCTCCCGGGCCACTTCAAGCGCCGTGTGGGAGCCCTCCACGTTCACGTCCCAGGAGCCGAGCGGGTCGCCCTCCGCCCTGGCGGAGAGCATGCCGGCAAGGTGGATGATGGTGTCCGCCTTAAAGCTTTCTACGGACTCCGAGAAGGCCTTGCCGTCCCGGACATCCAGCAGGACGAAGGGGCCTCCCTCGGAGACCGGGCCGGGGACCTTCCGGCGCGCTGTGGCGAGGACATTCTCGGCACCATAGAGGTTTCTGAGGTATGGGGTGAGCTCGACCCCAATCTGCCCGTTGGCTCCGGTGATGATGATGCGTTTCATCGGATGATCCCCATTTCGCGTCCGACCGCAACGAACTGCTCTACGGCAAACTGGAGGTCGCTATCCTTGTGGGCAGCGGAAACCATGGCGCGAATCCGCGCTGTCCCCCTGGGCACCGTGGGGAAGACGATGGCCGTGGCAAAGACTCCCCTCTCGAAGAGCTTGGCACTGAAGTCCTTGGCTGCCTGAGCCTCGCCGATGATCACGGGGGTGATGGGGGTCTCGCTGTTCCCCGTGTCGAACCCTGCAGCCTTCAAGTCCCTCTTGAGGGTGTCACCGTTGTGCCACAGCCGATTCACGAGGTCGTCGCTCTCCTGAAGGATCTCCACTGCGGCGAGGTTCGCCGCTACGTCGGGGATGGTGAGGGCGCTGCTGAAGAGGTTCGTCCGGGCCTTCTGGCGGAGGTAGTCCACGAGAATGGCGCTCCCTGCCACCATGCCGCCCATGACCCCGAAGGCCTTAGACATGGTGCCTATTTCCACGTCCACTTTCCCGTGGAGGTCAAAGTGGTCCACGATGCCCCGACCGCCCTTTCCCAGGACCCCTTCGCCGTGAGCGTCGTCCACCGCCACGATGACGTTGTGCCGCTCGCAGAGCCTCACGATCGCCGGGAGCTTGGCCACGTCGCCGTCCATGGAGAAAACGCCGTCGGTGATGAGGAGCTTCTTGCCGCCTGGGGCTTCGTTCTCCTGGAGTTTCTTTTCAAGGTCCGCCATGTCGGAGTGCTCGTACCGGACCACCTTTGCCTTGGAGAGCCTGCAGGCGTCGATGATGGAGGCGTGGTTCAGGGAGTCGCTGAAAATAAGGTCGTCGGCCGACGAGGCCAGGGTTGGAATGACGGCGAGGTTAGCGCAGAATCCGGACTGCAGCACGATGGCTGCCTCGGCACCCTTGAAGGCCGCCAGCTTCTTCTCAAGCTCAATGTGGGGCGTCATGGTCCCGGCAATAGTGCGCACCGCTCCAGGGCCCACACCATACCGGTCGACGTAGTCCTTCACCTTGCTCACCACCCGGGGGTCGTTGCAGAGGCCGAGGTAGTTGTTGGAGCAGAGGTTCAGGTACTTCTTTCCTCCGATGACCACCCAGGCGCCTTGAGGGCCCTCAAGGGTCCGTATGGTGCCGTACAGCCCGCTTTGTTTCATGGTCTCCAGTTCTTCTGCGAGGAATTTCATGGGTACCGCCATGGGGCAATCACTCCCTTTGATAATATATGGGGCAAACAAACAACGGGGACTTCACAAAAAATTATGATGCCCCCGTGTATTTCCTGTCAATGGAGTGTGATTTGGGTGCAATTTCTATATTTCCCGAACAAAGATCTTGGATTTGCAATTTAAACGCAATAGCAACACCTATTAACTTAACCGTGAAATACGCGAAAGTTTGTACTGTCCGTTTTCCTTTTGAGCGAGAGCTTTTTGCGGAGCTTCAGTCACTCTTGCCAAAGCTAAATTTTATTCTAGCACACGGACATTATTTTGGGGAACTCAACAGGGGATTTCAGGGGCAGGAGGTTGTCTTTTGTAAAAGAGATGGCCAGGAAGGAGGAGGGCGGATGGAGAGAGTGGCGGGGTGAAGAGAAGGAAAGGGGTGGAAGAAAAAAGCAGAGCAACAAACAACATCAGATCCTGAGTGCATCAGGGTCTGAGCCGGGCCTGACGAAAGAGCCTTCACCGCAGGAGACGAGAGAAAGCGAGAATGTGAAGGGGAGGTCAGGTCAAAGGACGTAAGGGAGCTTGAAGCCAAAGCTTTTGTAGATAACAAAAGTGTCGGTCGTCTGGACGCCTTCGGAATGCCTGGCAAACTCTTCGTTGAAGAACTCCAAGAGGCCAAAATCTTCGTTGAGGATGACGACCAGAAAGATATCGTAGCTCCCCGTCACGACGAGGGAGGAGACGACGCCTCGGAGCCCCTTCAGCTCCTCAGCCTTATCGAGGAGGTGAGGGGTCGTGAGCTTGATCCCAACGAGGATCACCATATGCCCCGGCAGGGCCTCCATGTCCGCCAGACCGCAGCGATCCAGTATCCCGGCCCGCTCCAGCTTATTGATGCGGTTGCGCACGGTCCCTTCAGAGACCTTCAGCTTTGCGGCTATCTGCGCCATGGGCTGGCCTCCCCTGCTAAGCTCTTTGATGATGTCAATGCTGAGGGCGTCTATTTTGATGTTTTTTTGTCCCTGTTCGTTTTTCATGTTTTTCGGTGCTCTTTCCTGTGAGTTTGCAGAAAAAGCGGCCGCGTTGAAAAGGGGCCGCGGCCGCTTACGGCATGGCTACTCTCCCTTGAGAATAAGCTGTCGAGCAGCCAGTGTCTCGTCCGGTCGGGAGACCATGGTGTTCTGAGGCGTGTCCTTGACCAGTTCAGGGTTGGTCTCGGCCTCTTTTGCGATGGCCCTCATGGCTTCGATGAAGCCGTCCAGGTCCGCCTTGGACTCCGTCTCGGTCGGCTCTATCATGAGAGCCCCATCTACCACCAGGGGGAAGTAGACTGTGGGCGGATGGTAGCCGCAGTCAATCAGGCGTTTGGCGATGTCCAGCGTGGTGACGCCGTTCTTCTGCTGGGTGGCATCGTTGAAGATGACCTCGTGCAGGCTTGCCTGAGGGTAGGGCAGGTTGTAGTAACCTTTGAGCCCCGCTTTGATGTAGTTGGCGTTGAGCACGGCTATCTCAGTTGCGTCCTTCAACATATGCCCCATGGTCCGGGTGTAGGCCAGGGCGCGCACGAGGATAGCGAAGTTGCCGAAGAAAGCCTGAAGGCGTCCGATGGTGAGAGGGGCGTCGAAGCACAGGCTGTAGCGGTCACCCTCTTTTTTGACTCGGGGCACGGGCAGGAAGGGCTCAAGCGTCTCGTTCACCACCACAGGGCCTGCGCCGGGGCCGCCTCCTCCGTGTGGCGTGGAGAGCGTCTTGTGGACGTTGAAGTGCAGCACGTCCACGCCCATCTTGTGCACGTCGACGTAGCCCATGAGTGCATTCATGTTCGCGCCGTCGCCGTAGACGAGCCCGCCCTTATCGTGGATTATTTTGGATATCTCGGCCACGTGGTTCTCAAAGATGCCGAGGGTGTTTGGGTTGGTGAGCATGATGCCCGCCGTGTCCTCGTCCATGACCTCGCGGATGGCCTCAGGGGTCACGACCCCGTCCTTGTTCAGCTCGACGGGCACGGGCGTGTAACCGCAGAGAGCTGCAGAGGCCGGGTTGGTACCGTGAGCGGTGGTGGGCATGATCATCTTGGAGCGCTGCTTGCCCTTATGGGAGTGGTAGGCGTGGATCATCAGTATCCCCGCAAGCTCTCCCTGAGCTCCGGCCGAGGGCTGGAGCGAAGCGGCCTTCATACCGGTCATCTTCAGCAGGTCCTGCTCCAGCTCGTACATCAGCTTGAGGGCGCCCTGCAGACAGGACTCGGGCATGAGGGGGTGTATATTGGCGAAGCCGGGCAGAGAGGCTACAGCCTCGTTGATCTTGGGGTTGTACTTCATGGTGCAGGAGCCCAGAGGGTACATGCCCGTGTCCACCCCAAAGTTCCATGAGGAGAGGCGTGTGTAATGGCGGATGACGTCCACCTCGGACAGGTCGGGCAGCTTTGGCGCAGGGCCCGTCAGAGAGGCGTCCAGCTTGCTCTCCGGAACGTCCTGCTCAGGGATGCTGATGCCGATGCGGCCCTCATGGGCGCGCTCCCACAGAAGGGGCTCTTTGAACGCCAGCCCCCTGGTTCCTGGATAGCGGCTTTGGCTCATGATCAGGCCACCTCCTTCAAAAATGCGTCAATTTGCTCGCGGGTGTGGACCTCGGTGGCGCAGAAAAGCCAGGCGCCCTTGTACTCGGGGTAGTAGCGGCCCAGATCCAGGCCGGCCACGAAGCCCTTCTTCACCAGCTCCTCATGGCGTTTCTCAAAGCCTGCCGGGGCCTTCATAGCGAACTCGTTGAAGAACGGGGCGTCGAAGAGCGGCTTGAAACCCGCTTTTTCAAGACCGGCCTTGAGGTAGGCAGCCTTGTCGTGGTTCAGTTGAGCGATGGCACGAAGCCCGCGGCTCCCGGCGGTCGCCATGTACATGGCGGCAGTCAGAGCGTTGTGCCCGGAGTTGGTGCAGATGTTGGAGTCGGCCTTCTCTCGGCGGATGTGCTGCTCGCGGGCGGCCAGGGTCAGGACAAAGCTGCGGTTGCCGTTCTTGTCCGTTGTCTCTCCAACCAGACGGCCAGTGATGGACCGCACGTTCTTTTTACTGCACGTCAAAAAGCCCAGGCCGGGCCCGCCGACGTTCAGAGGGATGCCGAAGCTGCTGCCTTCGCCGCAGACGATGTCCGCGCCGCAGCTCCCGGGGTTCTTCAGGAGCCCCCAGGCCATCGCCTCAGTGAAGGAGACGACCAGCAGCACGCCCTTCTCCTTGGCGGCCTTTGACGCGGCCTCAAGGTCCTCAATGACCCCGGCAAAGTTGGGGGACTGCACGATGATGGCGGAGACGCCGTCGGGGATCTTGCTGAAATCCGTCCGCCCGTTCGGCAGGATCGGAAGCTCCACGGCTTCGAAGCCGGAGGGGCGGAAGTAGGTTTGCATCGTCTCGACGTAGTGGGGATGGTTCAGGCGGGAGTAGGCGATGCGCTCCGTCTTCCTCTTGAGACGGAAGGTCATCAGGGCAGCCTCAGCGAAGGCATTGGCCCCGTCGTACATAGAGGCGTTGGCCACCTCCATGCCCAACAGATTGGCCGTCATGGTCTGGAACTCAAAGATGGCCTGCAGAGTCCCCTGGCTGACCTCGGGCTGATAGGGCGTGTAGGAGGTCAGGAACTCCGAGCGGCCGGCGACGTAAGGGATGTGAGCGGGGACGTGGTGCTCGTAAGCACCCGCGCCGAGGAAGGCCACAGCGGGGCAGTTGGCGTTTGCCATGGCTTCAAACTCTCTTCGCAGCTCCCATTCGGTGCGGGGTTTGATGTCGATGGGAGCGTCCAGGCGCACCTCCTTCGGGATGGAATCAAACAGCCCGGAGATGTCTTTGACGCCGATGGCGTCCAACATCGACCGGAGCTCTTCCGGTGTGTGAGACAGGTACCTCATGTCAGTCTCCTTCTTCACTTAGTTTTCGAGGTTCTTAACAAAGTCTTTGTAGGCGTCCACCTTCATCATGGCGTCAAAGTCCTTGCTGTCCGCAACCTCAACCTCAAAGGTCCAGCCCTCATCATAGGGGGAGGTATTGACCAGGTCGGGGGAGTCCTCAAGAGCTTCGTTGACCGCAACGACCTTGCCGGACACGGGGGAGTTCAGGTCGCTGACAGCCTTGGTGGACTCAAGGGAACCACAGGCAGCATTGGCCTTCACGGTATCGCCCACATCGGGCAGCTCCACGTAGACGATGTCGCCCAAGGCGCCTTGAGCATAGTCGTCCACACCGACGCGGACTATGTTGCCGTCCTTTTTTGCCCACTCATGGGTCTTGGAGTAGGAGACGTCAGACTTAAAAACCAGGTCATCATATGCCTTCATAAACAGTTCCTCCTTACAAATGTAAAAATTAGCCTCGTGTCTTGCGCTTTACTGCCGAAACGACTGCGCGTCCTTCATAGATGCCGATGGAACTCAAGCCTCCCCAACAAGCCGGGGTTCCCCAACAGGCCGGGATGCGGAACATTAAAAAGTCGGGCCACAGGTTGGCGAAAAAGCCGGAAAACAACAGGCCGATAAATAACCGGGTCGCAGGTTATCAAGAAAAGCCGGGCTGCATGTCGTTGAAGCTGTACCGGGGTTACTAAAGCCAAGCCAGGTTTTTTGAGAAACGGGGCAGTGGGTCACTGAAGCTGGCCCCCGGGTTTTTTCTTTGCGTGGCTAGATGGGGATGCGTGAGGTGCGGCCGGGCCGGATGTCAGAGACAATTTCCACCTCAATGGAGCGCCTCTCGTCCTTCAGGGTGACCTTTGAGCCAACGGAAAGTGCGCGGTCGACGCGGACGTAGCCGCAGCTCAGCCCTCTGGGCTTGAAATTGGCAGGCTTGTCGGGGCTGGCGAGCCCGTAGATGACGCCGTCCACCCTTCCGATGGCGGGCTCGTTGACGCAGGTGGAGACCACACCTATTTTGGTGCCGTCCAGGAGCACCTCGGCGTTTGCATGAGCGTCCACTTTGCGGGGGTCAAAGCCGCAGAACGGCAACACGTAGCTGGAGGGAGGGTTATCATAAACGGTGGAGCCGATGAATTTCTTGGTCAGCTTGCCATCCTTGCGGGGTATGGTGAAGTCCCAGGGGGTATTGATGAAAGGCCAGGGGCCAACGTCCTGCTGCGACAGAGGCAGCACGGCGCCGACCCGGAGCGAGTCTCGGCAGGCCAGGCCGCAGGGCGTAACGTCGTCCCCGCCCTCTTCGAGGATCATGTTCCACGTCTCAAGGGTCTTGTCGTAGGGGACGATGATCTCAAAGCCCACCTCTCCCGTGTAGCCCGTGCGGGAGAGAAGGACGGGGATATTCCCGGGAAGAAGGATGTCGGAGTTCTTGTCGGTGTAGTCACCGAGGAAGCGGAAGTACTTCAGGCCGCTGAGGCTGTCCTTGCCCTTGCCTTTGGCAAGGAGCCGGCGGACGATGTCCACGGAAGTGGGGCCCTGAAGGTCCACTTTGCCAAAGAGGTCCTGCTCATCATTGACGTTCACTTTGGCGAAGGTGTTGTGAGCTTTCAGATGGTCGGCCACTATCTTGCCCCTGCCCGAGTTGACGACCAGCAGGTAGTCATTTTCGCCCATATTGTAGACGATGCAGTCGTCCACCACGTAGGCCTGCTCGTTCAGGATCATGGTGTAGCCACAGGCACCATAGGCCAGCTTCTCGACGTTGCGCGTCAGACAGTGTTGGAGAAGATCGCAGGCGTTCTCGCCCGTCACGCGCACCAGGCACATGTGACAGATGTCGAACAGACCGCTTTTTTCGAGGACAAAGAGGTGTTCCTTCACGGCTCCCGTCTTGTTGTACCACAGGGGCATCTCCCAGCCGCCGAAATCGGTCAGCTCTCCTCCCAGCTTGCGATGAGGTTCAATCAGAGGTGTCCTTTTGAGCAATCAAAATCCCTCCTTATCAGGATAAAAAAGGTAAGTGATAAGTTGAATGGAAATGGGCTGCGCTTCCAGTGCGAAAGCCTTTAAGCCTTTGATGATAGGTTTGGCAAAAACGCTCCGCGCGAAGCTTTCTTTGCCTTGATGGAGAGAGAACGAGAGAAAGCAAACCTTTTCCTCTCTCAGACTGAGGATGTAAAAGCGGTTCGTTGAGCGGAAAAGAGGTCTGAGCTGTTCCTCTGCCCGGGACGCGCTCTCCCTTGGAAGACCTATGACCTGCTAAACCCATGGCCCGCTGCTTAAACCCATGGCCCGCTACTGGAGTACTTCATTTTCACGTCTATTTTAACCTATTCCGCAACAATTTGGAAGTAGCCTTTATAACTTTGGGGTTTTTGTCCGAGAAGAATGAGAAAAAACCTCAGGCTTTCCGCCTTCAAAACCCTTTTCAGGGGGTTTTCTTCCTTAAGAAAGCACTGATTTAACTGCTTTTTAATGTCAAGCGCTGCCAGCGCCTCTTGCGAGTCCAGAATTTTGTTTTTTCATCAGCTTGCGCGGGGTGTGTGGGGCTTGAGGTGCGGACATGTTAAAATTTAAGGGGTCGTTGATTCAGTCGCTTTGCACTGTCCAACTGCTGCTACGCCTGACTTCGGGGTTTTATATAGTTATTTA
>JAAYOR010000021.1 GCA_012520235.1 Fretibacterium sp. | reverse complement strand
CGCGATAAGGCTTGGGATAATACTGGGCATGAGGCAGGAGAGAGTGGCATTGGAGATAAGTGCTCTCCTGCTTGCATTTATGTATGTTAAAATTGAGTTGAGCGTATTTTCATAAGGTTTAAACTGCAAGGGGGGAATGAGCATGAAAGTGCTCGCAATCAACGGGAGTCCACGCAAGGAGTGGAATACGGTGGAGATTTTATCGGCCGCGCTGGAAAAAGCCAGGCAGCAGGGTGCAGAAGCAGAATTGATTCACCTGGACAGCTTGAAATTTACCGGGTGCAAAAGTTGTTTTGCGTGCAAACGCATTGGTAGCGCCAGCTTTGGCAGATGCGCCCTGCAGGATGATCTAAAAGCAGTCCTGGACAGCATCTTGTCCGCTGACGTGGCCTTGTTCGGCACCCCGATTTATTTTAGCGATGTCACAGCCGGCATACGGGCGTTGTTTGAGCGGTTATGGTTTCCGAGCCTGAACTATAACAAAGAGAGGACGGTGAACTATCCGCGCAATGTGGTCTGCGGCCTGGTCTACACCATGAATGTGGCGGACCCGAAACTCTATGAAAGCCTATACCAGCAGCACACGAGCATTATGGAGCTCCTGGTGGGCCCAACAGAACGGTTTATCGTGACCGATACGATGCAATTTGACGATTACAGCAAGTACCTGAGCACCATGTTTGACGCAGCACAGAAAAAACGACGTCATGAGGAGATATTTCCACAGCAGAAGGCAGAAGCAGCAGAGTGGTTCTCCGGCCTGATGGAAAAGAAAAGGAAGATGGAGGAGGATTGATAGTGCTGCATCCCGCTACGGAATAAAGCATCCTTTGCCACCATGCCAAGCCAAACCCCCTCTGCCCTTGCTGAGCTGCAGGCAGAGGGGCTGTCAATAGGACGAAATATGACGTTGATCTAGCTATTCCAAGGGCTTAAGCCATGTTAAAAACTTGCACCCGGAAGGTTGTTTGTGCGAACAGAAAACCTGCTGCCTGGCAATACCGCGTTACATCCGCACGCTCAGCGGCTTCTCTTTTTTCGCGTCTTTCGCGCTCCTGGAAAAGAGCCCGGCGCTTTTTTAGGTGGCGCTTTATCTCCTCCGCTCCGTACCTCTGCAATGAGGTCTCGCAGCACAGCCGCCTGTTCAAAATCCAGGCGCTCCACTGCTTCCCACATCGCATTCTCCAGCTCCCGGACCGAAAGCTGTCTCTGCCCCCTCCCCTCCTCTGTCCTGTCGTCCTCCGACTTGTCCATCCCATAGGCTTCCATGAGCTCCTGAGGGAGAAGGTTTTTGACCTCCTTTTCAATGCTGCGTGGCGTTATGCCGTGTTGCCTGTTGAATTCCAACTGCCTCTTGCGCCGGCGCAAGGTCTCCTTCACCGCTTTTTTGATGCTCTCCGTCTCCACGTCCGCGTAAAGATAGACCGTGCTATTGATGTTACGAGCCGCCCGACCCATTATCTGGATGAGGGAACGATAAGAGCGCAGGTATCCCTCCCGGTCGGCATCTAAAATAGCGACCAGCGTCACCTCGGGAAGATCCATGCCCTCGCGCAGAAGGTTTATGCCCACCAGCACCTGAACATCACCTTTACGCAGGTCTCTTATCAGCTCGGCACGCTCAAACGTGTCCAGCTCCGAATGGATGTAGCGCACCTTGAACTTGAGCTCGCTCAGATACTCCGCCAGGTCCTCGGAAGATTTTTTCGTCAGGGTCAGAACAAGCGCTCGCTCCCCTTTTTCCGTGACGGAGCGCAGACGCTCCACCAGGTCGTCCACCTGATCTCTTGCGGGCAGAACGTGCACTTCAGGATCCACAATACCCGTCGGACGAATAACCTGCTCCACCACCTGGGAGGAGTGCTCCAGCTCGTAATCGCCCGGGGTCGCCGATATAAAGACGGACGTGCGCATACGAGCCTCAAACTCCCGCCATTCCAGAGGGCGATTGTCCAGACAGGAGGGCAGGCGGAACCCGTTCTCCACCAACACCAGCTTGCGCGCCCTGTCTCCGTTGAACATCCCTCTGACCTGAGGCAAGGTGATGTGCGACTCGTCCACGACCATCAAAAAGTCATCCGGGAAGAAATCAATGAGGGTGCCAGGCGGCTCTCCCGTCTCCCGTCCGTCGAGGTAGACGGAGTAGTTTTCGATGCCTGAGCAATACCCAACCTCGGAGAGCATTTCCAGGTCGTAGCGGGTCCTCATCTGGATGCGCTGTGCCTCCAAAAACTTCCCGGCGGTGTTGAAGCGCTCCACCACCTCGCTGAGCTCTTCCTCGATCAGAGGTTTGGAGCGCTGAATGGAGTCCGTCTGAGTGACGTAATGCTGCGCCGGAAAGATGGAAGCCTCGTCCAGACGTTCGACCATCTTGCCGGTGACAGGGTTTATCAGGTCAATGCGCTCGATCTCGTCATCAAAAAAAGTGATGCGCAGACAATTCTCGTCATAGGCGGGAAAGACCTCGATCGTATCCCCTCGGACACGAAATTTTCCGGCCTCCAGGACGAGGTCGTTTCTCTCGTAATAATTTTCCATGAGATGCTTTAAAAAAGCCCGATACTCCCATCGATCGCCCTCTTTGAAGGAGAAGATGGCGTTCTCATAATTATCACGTTTGCCCAGACCATAGATGCAGGAAACGCTTGCCACGACAAGAACATCACGACGTTCGATCAGGGCTTTTGTGGTCGCCAGGCGCAGTTTTTCGATGCGATCATTAATGGAAGCGTCTTTTTCGATGTAGGTGTCGCTGGCCGGAATGTAGGCTTCCGGCTGGTAATAATCGTAATAGCTGACGAAGTAACGCACCGCATTCTCGGGGAAAAACATCTTGAACTCGCTGTAAAGCTGTGCCGCCAGCGTCTTGTTATGAGCAAGGACCAGCGTGGGGCGATTGACTGCCGCCACCACGTTGGCCATCGTAAAGGTCTTGCCGCTCCCCGTCACCCCCAAAAGGGTCTGAAAACGGTCCCCTCTCAGGAGCCCTTGGGTGAGCGCCTCAATGGCCTCCGGCTGATCTCCCGCAGCAGGCCAGTCGGAGTGCAAAACAAAATCCTTCTGTTTCACAAGCAAAATCCTCCCGCAACATCACGCTCTTAAAAAAAACTCGGGATAACGCTAAAGGCGACGGGCTCTCAGCCCGTCGCCTTTAGCTTAAGAACCAATCATGCCCAAAAATCTTTTTGGGGCAAGGCATCCGTCCGATCATCAGGAAGTGGTGGGACGTCTTCGGGCGCACTTGGCTCGGTTGATAACAGCTCCTCCGGAGTTTCGGCCTCAGAGGCCTCTGAAGATTCCAGGGCTTCAGGTTCCTGAGGCTCCTCTGCTTCGTTAGTCCCATTCTTCTCAGGCTTGGGAGGAAGCTCCTCTCCATTCATCAAGGCTTCAAACTCCTTGCCATCGAGAACCTCACGTTCCAGCAGGATGCCCGATATCTTATCCAGAAGCTCCCTGTTTTCCGTCAGGATATCCCGTGTCCTTTCATAGCAGGAGTCGATGATGGACTTAACTTCCTGATCGATTGCGTAGGCGACCTCCTCGCTGTAATTTCGGTCCTCTGAAATATCGCGCCCGAGGAAGATCTCTTCACGTTTGCGCCCCAGCTTGACCAGCCCCAGCCGTTCGCTCATCCCCAGCTCGGTCACCATCTGACGCGCCGTATGGGTGGAGCGTTCCAGGTCATTGGCAGCCCCGCTTGTGACATCACCGAAGACCAGCTCCTCTGCAACCCGTCCACTCAACAAAATGCAGATGCGATTCAAAAGGTCGGAGCGCGACATCAAAAAGCGATCCTCCTCAGGAAGCTGAAGGGTATAACCCAGAGCCGCATGCCCGCGGGGGATGATGGATATTTTGTGTACGGGATCACTGTCCGGCAGAACTTTTGCAACGATGGCATGTCCGACCTCATGATAGGCGATGATTTTCTTTTCTTTATCGCTGATGAGACGACTCCGCCGTTCAGGGCCAGCCATAACTCGCTCAATCCCCTCCTCCAGCTCCTCCATCCCGATGTCGCTCCGCCCATGCCGCGCGGATAAAAGCGCCGCCTCGTTAATGAGGTTGGCCAGATCCGCCCCGACAAAGCCAGGGGTTCGACGCGCAAGGACACTGAGGTCCACATCATCAGCCAGGCGCTTGTCTTTCGAGTGTACCTTCAGGATGGCCTCGCGGCCATTGACGTCCGGGCGATCCACCACGATATGACGGTCAAAACGCCCTGGCCGCAGGAGCGCCGGGTCCAGGATGTCCGGTCGGTTCGTCGCCGCAATGAGGATTGTGCTGCTGGCCTCGTCAAAACCATCCAGCTCCACCAGAAGTTGATTTAAGGTCTGTTCCCGTTCGTCGTGTCCTCCACCCAAACCCGCCCCTCGGTGGCGGCCCACAGCATCCATCTCATCAATAAAAATGATGCAGGGCTGATATTTCTTGGCCTGTTCAAAAAGGTCCCGGACCCTCGCAGCCCCAACGCCAACGAACATCTCGACAAAATCTGAGCCGCTGACGCTGAAAAAGGGGACGTCAGCCTCTCCCGCAGCCGCCCGGGCCAGGAGGGTTTTTCCTGTTCCAGGAGGTCCCAGCAGGAGGACGCCCCGGGGCACCTTGGCTCCCAATCTCGTGAACTTGGCAGGGTCCTTCAAAAAGTGGATGACCTCCTGTAACTCCTCTTTAGACTCGTCACAGCCAGCCACATCCGCAAAGGTCACCTTGGGGCGATTATCCAGAAAGAGTTTGGCCTTGCTCTTGGCAAAGGACATGACCTTACCCCCGCCCCCCTGCATGTTGTAGAGAAAAAAGATCCAAACTCCGATCAACAGAAGCGTCGGGAAGAGGGAGGAAAGCACTGTCATCCACCATGAGGTCTTTTGAGGGGCCTCAATGGTGACGGTGACCCCTTTTTTCGCAGCTGCATCAGCCAGAGAGCTGACATCCACCCCATAGGTCAAAAAACGACTCCCGTCCTTCAATTCCCCTCGAAGGACTGCAGAACTGGATTCGCCGGGCAAGGTGTTGTTCCTGATCTGCAAAGTTCGCACCCGGCCCTGTTCCAGCTCGGATAAGAAAGAGCTGTAGCTGATCTCGCTGTACTGCTTCTGAGCCTGTTCCGGAGTCATGAACACGTTAACCATACTGACGACCAGAACGATCAGAATCAGATACAGGCCCAGATTTTTCACCACACGACCCAAAACGTCATCGCCATCCCCTCCACACAAAATACGGACAAAAATAGCAAAGGTTACCGACCCTTGAAGGCCTCTTCAAAACGCCGGAAAACGTGCAACCGTTCTGAAAAACGATATTTCACGCCTGTTCTCTCTTCTCTTGCTTTATTGCAAAAAGCTGCGTTTGTATCTTGCAGAAATGTAACTTAATAATTGTATCAGGCTTTTGAAATTTCAACATCATGTATATCCGGCAAATGCCGCCATTTTCCAGCGTAATCCAGTCCGTAGCCCACGACAAAAGCGTCGGGTATCGCAAAGCCGCAGTAATCAACTGCCACCGGCACCATACGCCGGACGTTTTTATCCAGAAGCACGCACGTCTTCAAGGAGGCTGGTCTGCGGGTCTGCAAAAACTCCAGGAGGTAGGACAGAGTCAATCCCGTGTCGATGATATCCTCCACGAGCAGGACATCCAGTCCTTCAATATCGCTACCGAGGTCTCGCAGAATGCGAACCACTCCGCTGGAGCTGGTCTCATTCCCGTAGGAGGAGACGGACATGAAGTCGATGCGAACGTCCAGATCGCGCGGCATAGAACGCACCAGGTCGGTTAGAAAAAACACGGCACCATTCAAGATGCCGACCACTAGCAGTTCCCTTCCAGGCGCAAGGTCCTTGGCAATCTGAGCGGCGAGCTCAGTCACACGACTGGCTATTTTTTCCTGAGAGAATAGCACTTTTCCAATGTCATATTTCAACGTCATCACAAACTCCCCGTTTCCTGGAATATCGCACTCTTATCTTAAGAGCCTTAGGATTCTCGGGTCCAGCAAACCCTCTTTGCGCTCCCCTGAACCCGGACTCCTCCTCCCCACGGAAAGACAAAGGTTCCACCTTCCGCTATCTTGCGAGACAAGTCCAAGGCAGCTATTCGGGAGAGCGTCGGAAGTTTCAAAGCCCGTCCCAAAGCCCTGATGAAAATCACGATCTCCTGCTCGGAGAGAGGCAGGAATTGTGAGCGCTCAACCGTCAGAGGAAGAAGGGCGGCATCGCAACCCAATCGGAACAGGAGTTCCTTTCCAAGGCGCTCCTCCTCTTCCCGATAATAGCGCATATCTTCAGCAAACGCCACAAGATGGTCGACAAGCCGTGCGTTGATCTTCTCCTTCATCAGAGGGAAAAGCGATTCTCGCAAAAAATTGCGCGTGTAACAAATGTCCGCATTTGTCGCGTCCTCCTGCCACTTCAACTTACGAGAGTCCAGAATGGCTCTCAAAAAATCCCGCTCCAGACCTAAAAGGGGCCGGAAGAAGAGGCCTCGACGCGGCGGAATGCCCACGCTGCCCCTCACCCCTGTCCCTCTCAACAGATTGAAAAAGACCGTTTCCGCCAAATCTTCACGGTTATGGCCTAAAGCCACGCCCCAGGCGCCACGCTCCAAAGCTGTCCGCTCCAGAAAATCATGACGAAGACGCCGCGCCGCCATCTCCAAAGATTCACCGGGTGCCATCGCAGAGGGTACTTCCGCCCGTCCGGCAAGGAATTCAAGGTTCCAGTCCCGGGCCAGAGCCCTCACAAAGGCCTCGTCCTGTTCCGCTGCCCTGCCCCGGATCCCATGATTGAAATGAGCACAGAGTACGGGACCGGTGCAGAACATTCGAAGGAACCAGAGGAGAGCAACAGAGTCGCCCCCACCGGACACTGCAGCAACAACAAGAGCGGAAGGCATCCGGCCATCCGCTCTCATCCACCCCTGCTCCGTACCAGCCTTGTAAAAATGTCCAGCCAGAGCTATCAGAGATAATGGGTAGGGAATACCTCCCTCTTTCCTGCGCTCTTTTTCTCGCTCTTCCGGAGAAAGACGCGAGAGGGCATTCTCATAGAGAACTCTGATCCCGCGCTTTTGTTCTTTCGCGTTCATGGTACGGGTCACTCACCTCCTTCCAGGACATCCTCATCTCCTTCAAAATTCTCAAGGAGCTCAGGAGCGCGCTCATCCTCCGCTCCTCTCTCTTCTCCATAAAGCATACGGTAAACGGCCAGATTGGCGGATACCTTCTGAACGTAATCACAGGTCTCCCTGAAGCGCACCTCCTCAATCCAGCGGACTGGGGTCATGTCTTTGTTGCCCTTCAGCCATTTGCGCGCGTTTCCCGACCCCGCATTATAAGCGGCCATGATCCAGTCTTGCCGAGCAAAAGATTTATTGAGCCAGGCCAGGTGAGACGCGCCCATCATGATGTTGTCCCTCACGTTGTAGATGTCATATTTCGCAAGCCCCATACGCTTGGCCTCATCCTTTGCCGTCGCCGGCATGAGCTGCATCAGCCCGGAAGCCCCCACCCAGCTTGTCGCCCGGGGCTTGAAAGCGCTCTCTTGCCTCATCACAGACCATATGAACAGGTCTTCCACCTTATAGGTCTTAGCGGCAGCCTCAACCTCCTTTTTAAAAGGACGAGGATAAAGTGCCTCAAGATCGGTCCGGAAGAGTTTGGTCCCCTGAGTGAAATGTCCCGTAAAAAGCCTGGCCAGCTGGTAGACATCCTCCGACCCCAGCCAGCGCGCCAGCTCAAGCGCACGATAGAGCTCCTTTGAAGAAGCTCCCTGCCGTTCCAGATGGAGCTTAGCGTAGTAAACGAAACCCCAGCTCTCCAGTTCCAAAGGTTGAGTTTTAAAAACCGGGTTGCTTCCCTCCTGGAGCGTCACAGCGCCGGGAGACGCCGTGAAGGTGTAAAAAGATAGGGGGTGATCGTGGGCAAGTTTGGCCAGGGTTCGCTCCGACTCCTCGCTCTTTCCGCTTGCCTTTTGAGCGGCTGCCAACCAGTAGAGAACCCGGGCCTTGTGGCTGGAGCTTATCCCGGGCGCGTAAGCGATCTTCCACCAGTGTGCGCTTCCCGCACTATCTCCAGCCTTCCAGCAATCCCAACCTCTTGCCCACAGAACATCAAAGGCATAGGTTGTGTTGGGGTAAGCTTGTAGCAGCTGGGTTTCCAGCTTTTCCTTCTCAGCCGAATCTACAAATTTCCTTAAAAGCTGCATTGCACGAGCTTGAACCTTGCCCTTACGCTCCTTGGCCACTCGCCTCAGGACATTAATACAGGCATCTTGCTCTTTCTGAACCTCTTCAGCCATGGTAGCCAGGCGCCTTATGGCCGATTCCGAATAGGCATTTCCTTTCAGGGCCAACGTCGTCCAAAGCTGGAGGGCTTCAGCATAGCGTTTTTGGCGATAAAGCGAGCTCCCTCGATAGTAGATAGCTTTTCTTCCACCTTTGGCGGAAGCGGGGACAGAGGCAAGGAGCGGGATGGCCGTTGCATCGTCTTTCACCGTATGAGCGTATACCCCTAAAGCCAGGGACACGGAAGCCGACCAGGGCTTGGGCGCCTTAAAGAGCGTCTGGGCTGCGGCTTTATTGCCTGCTTGCAGTTCCAGAAGCTGAAGGGCCTCCTCCCTTCTATCGCCAGGAAGCTTAAGGAGCTGGCCCAACACATAGCTCTTGCGATGCTCCGTGTTTGCAGTCTGAAGCATTCTCTTGAGAGCACCTTGCTTTTTCGCCGCAGATGCTTCCTTTAAAAGTCGGAACTGAGCTGAAGCCGCATAATACTTTAACTCGGGAGGTGATTTTTTCCAAAGCTTTTCAACCAGGGCAAGAGCCTCCGAAGCCCGTCCCTGCTTCTCAAAACCCAAAAGCAAGGTCATGTCCGCATAGGGGCGCACGGAGTCCGGAAGGGAGGGCGCCACTTTCTCCATGATGGCGACAGCCTCTGGCCATTTTCCCCTCATGCGCAAGGCGTTAGCCATCAGGGTATGATCCTGGGGCTTGAGGTCCTTCTTTGAGGCATAAAGCACGTCCATCTTCTCCCAGGAACGCTCCCAAAAAAGGCCTTCCAGAGTCTGAGTCTGAGCCCCTTCAGCCTTCAGAGGCGTAAAAAAAGACATCCAAAAAAGACAGAGCAGATAGAGCCCACAAAGGAAAAGAAGTTTTTTTCTCACGACAGTCTCCTTATGATTTTTAATATGCATCGCACCCACGCCCCACACGACTTTCTAAAGTTTTGGACTCCAAGAGGCGCGGGCTGCGGTTGGACGATAATATAGAGCGATTAAATCAGCAATTCCTTCCAATGGTCCATGCTCCCGGCACAAAAGCCCGCGTTCTTGGAGGTCAGAAGAGGGAGGGCAGAAAGATGACCTGCTCCACCCAGGAGGGCCAGGGCACCTCAGGAAGACGGGTTTTGGGAGAGAGGGCAAAAGCCGCGCTACCGCTGCCCGTTATTCCCCAGGCATGGTAGCCCAACTCTTCAAAAAGCACAAAGAGCTCGGAGTAACGAGGGAAACGCTCCAGGAGTGCCGAGGCCAAATCGTTGGGCAAAAAACCACAGGGGCGACCCTCAACCAAAGCTTTGTAAAGTGCGTCTGTTTCAGAGCGGGCCTCAGACTCCTTTTTTGAGTAAACACCGCCACATCGCTCGTCCAATTCGCCATACGCGTTTTTTGTCCCCACCTTCCAACCGGGAAAAACCACCAAGGCAGAGAGAGGGAAGCAAGGCAAAGGTTCTATGACGTCCCCTATGCCGGACACCAAGGCCAGAGGGGCGCCCGAGAACAGAAAGGACACATCCGCCCCGGTGGATCGGGCAACTTGCTGCCAGACAGGAGAGGGAGTGTTTGCAGCCAGCCATTGAAGCAAAGCAGCCCCGTTGCCGCTCCCTGCTCCCAAGCCCGATCCAGGAGGGAGGTTTTTCTGGATTTCCACATCTAAAAAAGGTACGGAAAACCCGGCCTCACGTGCAAGGCGTAGGGCGCGCAGGAGGATATTCTCGCCTTCTATCTCCAATCCCAGGGTGCGTACACGGTCGCATGAGGCTTGTTTTAAAGGGGTTATCCTCAGGGATTCCATGGAGGGAATGCGCAAAAAAAGCGAGACCAGGTCGTGATACCCATCCTCTCTTTTTGATGTCACACGAAGCGTTAAATTTAACTTTGCGGGCGCAGGCAAGAGAAAGTACAAAGCGTCCCCCTCCTTTACAAAAAGAATTCTAACAGACAAGGCGTCAAGGGCTAAAGAATGATTACCAAATAATACCCCCAACTCTAAAACAATACCCCCGACTCTCGCCGGGGGTATTGTAGCTAGACCTAAGAAAGAACTTCAAGTTCAACCTCTCGCGTCAAAATCTCTGCGTAACTGAAGGAGACCGTGCTGGATATCGACTCGTCGTAGACGGTGAAAAGTTTGGGATAGACATCTAAAAGAATCCCCTCCCTCTCCTCCGTCCTGTTGCGCCCTTTTGAAGTTCGACACCGAACCAGGCGCCCCTTGTAGGAATTGATCTCGTTTTTGATGGATGTGAGAGTCCTGGGCATAAAACATCACTTCCTCTGCATACTCGTTTGAGTATACCATACTAGCAAAAACAGGAAGTGAAAAAAAGAGTAAAATCCCTGAGTTATCTTAAGAAAGCGCTGATTTAATCACTTCGTTTGCGAGAAGATTAATCGCTACTCTGCCTCTTGGAATTCGGAGCTTTATCCGGGCGGAGAGCGTAGGCACGGGGCATGGCTCCATGTTGAAAAATAATGTCAAGGAGAGTCCGTACGGCTGTCATTTTCTATATGATATGAGCTCCTCTGCCATTTTCAGGAGCGTCTCTTTGACCAGCTTTTGTTGTTTACGCGCCGGAGGAATTTTTCTGAGGCAACGCTCCAAAGCCGCAGAGGCAGCGCTTACCACAACGTTTTCCCGGCAAAAACGGACTCCCTGAGGAGTCATCTGGATCATCCACTCCCCACCCTTGCACCATATGTTGAGGCCGGGAAGCTGATTATGGTCTTCTTTTGAGGCCAGGACCGTTTCCTGATTAGGATTGCACTCCATGACTCTGACAACATGTTGCAGACCCCGCCCATACTGCTCCAGTGTCACATGAACGGGGCATCCCGTCATAAGAGTTAGGCTGCAACTCATGAAGCCCCCTTCCGCAACGCGCCGCTGCATCTCCTCCAGTTGATAGACATTGATCATCTTGATCTCTCCAGGCTCTTCAGGACAGGTCTGCCGATTGACTATCTCCTCCAGAAGACGGCTCTCTCTGAGGCAACGACGAATCCTGGCAGGTCTCACCCCATTGTCACACAACACTTCTTCGATAAGCTCGAATCCCATCAAAGCAAATACGGGGACCGGCAAAAACGAGAAGAGAAGCCCCTTCTGCCAGTCAGAATCCAGGAGCTCCCCCAGAGAGGGCAGCAAACGTCCCATCGGAAAATCCGTAAAAAAGGGGCGGCTGCTCCGCCTTAGTGCCGAAAGAACACGTTTGTGCTGGGTTATCGAGCGCATGTCTGTAAAAACTGTAGTGTTACACTGCCCATCCTCCGTTGAGAGCCCCATGAGAGAGTAGGCATGCTCGAGGATTGAAAAGGAAAACCAGAGGAAGTTTTCATCGTAGTATTCGTGATGGTACCAGTCCAAATTATGATGGAAGAGAAGGGGGCTGCAGAGTTTAAAGAAGTGGAAAAACTGCTCCTGATAGACCGTAAAGCAGACGATGATGCTGATGTGAAAGCCGCGATCCAAAAGCCGATAGAGCCTTCTTTGCCATTCAACCGCGTAATTTTCATCCTTCAAAAGCCAGGAGTACTGTTCGCTCTCCAGAAAGAACATGCGCCCAGGGGAGGGCATGGCTTCAGCTATTTCCAGCAAGTGCGAGACGGCTTCCCGCCGCTCCCTATCGCCCTCATAAATGACAATCCTGGCGTCGGAAGTTGCGTGCAACGGTTTTGGGGGCAAAGTCTCCATGGGGGCGCCCAGCAAAAACCCTCGCAGACTTTGCCGCACCTCCTGAGGAGAACTCAGATCTTTTAGGGGGGCAAATTCGCCCAAAACCTCCGTAACCTGGGAGATCAGAGATAAAGGGGACGGTTCTTCGCCCTCCTCCATAAAAAACGTAAGGATCCCCTCCAGATGGCTCGAACGCTCTGACAGGCGACGGGCGCCGGTCTTCCATTTGCTGACGAGACTCGCATCAACGTGAAGGTGTCTGGATAAAGCGACGACCGGGACATCAAGGCGCTCCATCAGGACACCCAAGGGAGAAAGCCTCTTCTCCAAATCTTTTCCTGGATGCATCACATCAAACCTCGTTTCATGTGTCTCTGTTTATGGCATACAGAATACAGAAAACATGAGGCTGCGTCACCTTGCTGTCACGGTTCCGTCACGAGACAGATGGCGGACATCGGTCCTGAGGCTATTCACAAAACTTATTTCGTAGTTTATCATCATAGCGTCACATAGGGTAAGGGGGACACTGAGTGTTTCTCCTGCTACTTGGGGCCTCAAAAATTCCTTTTCTTCGCGTTTTCGCCGTGAAATCATCCCTGTTTTTCATCTTCTCCTCTTTTCCTTTAAGATGCCAAAGGCTTTTTCATCATCCGGAGTGGAAGAGCGTGGCTGATTTTTGGGATATCTTCGAAGTATTTTTCGAAATATTTTTCAAAGGAGCGATTTTTCATGACGAACAAAGAGTATAAATTTGTGGACAAGTATGGCTTTAACGAAGAGTTGTTGAAGGAGGCTTTTGCTGAAGCTCGCAAGATTTACAAAGAGAGAGGCTTTATGCGAGAGATGGGCCGTGGTGTGGCCCCGGCAATAACCACAGTCGACATGGCCAAGGCCTGGATGAGCGAAGGGCATCCCTTTACCTGTAACCATTCCGTCGAGGTCTGCGCTGAGGCCCTCAAGGTTCTTGAAGCGGGCAGAAAAGTCGGCGTTCCCATCTTCCACACCACCACGGGCTACGTGGGCAAAAAACAGTGGGACCTCCCGCGCTGGGATGAGAAGATCCCCATGAGCGCTCTGGACATCGATTCCGAATGGATGGACATAGACCCAAAACTGAAGCCCCGGCCCGAAGAGCCCGTCATCCACAAGAAGTATGCCTCCAACTTCTTCGGGACGCACCTGGCCCAAACCCTGAACTTCCTGGGGGTCGACACGGTCATCGTGATGGGCGCCACTGCCTGCGCCTGTGTGCGCCATACTGTTATGGACTCCACCGGCTACGGCTTCAAAACCATCGTCCCTGAGGGGACCGTCGGCGACCGTGTGCCGGGCGTCATTGAGTGGAATCTCTTCGACATGGAGGCCAAGTTCTGCGACGTGCTCCCCGTAGCCGAGGTCGTGAAGTACCTTGAGGGAATCGATCCCAACGTTTACCGCAAACACGAGAGAAAGTTCGACAAGAAGTAGTCCAATCCGGTAAGCGCTTTCAAGCCGCCGCTTAGCGCTTCCCCGATTCTCCCGACGCAGGGGACGCCGTGCTGGTGTCCCCTGCCTTATTTCTCAAACTCTTTGACTTCTTAATTTTCCTTTCCCTTTGCAAACCTTTTTTCCATAAGGAGGCAAGACGAACATGGAAACTGCTACTCATTATCTGGAAATTGCAAACGATCCTATGATGTGGGTTATGGCCATACCCGTGGTCAGCCTCGTCGCCATCCAGGCCTGGCTCTTCACGGTCCGGTCTTACAAATCCGCGCCTCTCGTGAATCTCTCTCACCAGCAGTGCCGCCAAGCTTTCAAGGTGGGCGCCGTCTCTGCCATAGGCCCCGCCGTCGCAGTGTTCATCGTGATGGTCAGCATGATGGCCGTCGTGGGAGCTCCTATGACCTGGCAGCGGCTTGCCATCATCGGAGCTGCCCCTACAGAGCTCACCGCAACAACCATGGGAGCCAAAGCGATGGGAATAGAGGTGGGCTCCCCTGAATATGATGTGACCGCCTTCGCCTCCTCAGTATGGACGATGGCACTCAATGGATGCGGATGGTTGGTATTCTGCGGCCTTTTTACCCACAAAATGGACAAGGTGATGCACAAGGTGACAGGCGGCAGCATGAGGCTCATGGCCGAAGTCTGTGGAGCAGCTGTCCTGGGCACATCTGGTTACTTGGCCACAGCTCAGTCCATGATCTCCTCCCCCCACCTCTCTGCAGTCATCGCTGCTGCCCTATCCATGGCCCTTCTCGGCCGATTCTCTCCAAAATGGCTGAAGGAGTATGAGCTCGGAATCGCCATGATAATCGGCATGGTCGCTGCAATCATCACACTCAAAGCGCAATAGGAGGGTTGACTTATGAACGCTCAGAAAGGCTCTTTTGACGCTGAATTTACCCAGCCTATCATTAGGACGGGCATGTGGACGCTGCTTCTCGCGGTTCCTTTTTCTTTTTTTCCAGCCCTGTACCTCTGGTGGCAGTACGGAGCCATCCCAACGGTGAAAACCATCCTCACCGCGTGGTTCATGATCGTCTCCATTTACGGCGTTGAGTACTTCATGACCCCCATCTCCTACTTCCCCATCCTCGGTATCTCCGGGACCTACATGGCCTTTCTCTCCGGCAACATCGCAAATATGCGCGTGCCCTGTGCTATCGTGGCTCAGCAGGTCGTTGGGGTTGAGCCCGCGACCAAAGAGGGGGAGATCGTCGCCACCCTCGGCATGGCCGGCTCTATCATCACCAACCTGATTGTCGTCACAATAGCGGCCATCGGAGGGAGTTACCTCCTATCCATGTTCCCGCCCATCATCCTCGAAGCTCTGAACTACGTGCTCCCCTCCATTTTCGGGGGACTCTTCGCCATCTTCGCGGTCAGACACCCTAAATACGCTGTCTTTGCCATCGCCATAGCCTCAATCCTCCTCGGAGTCATCAAGGTGCTGCCGGTCTGGCTAGTCGTCGTGCTCTGCTCCTTCTCAACCATCGGATTCGCCCTGTTCTCCTCCCGAGGCAAATTCAGCGACGAGGACAACGGAGAAACCGCTTAGTCTCTGAATTGACTTTTCAAAGAAAGCAAACGACGGGATGTCGGATTCCCAGCGACATCCCGTTCCTATTTTTTCAGGGCCCACTGAGCCCATCAAGGTTGATAAAAACTTACAAGACTGATTGAAAAAACGTTATATTTCAGCTTATACCCCTGCCAAGTCCGCTAAATTTCGGCTCAGAACAACTGTGGCATCAGAGTGCAGCTTGAGGGCCGTGCAGGGGACTTGAGGGTCAACGCGATCGTGAAGGAAGAGCTCTCGAATCGCAAAGACCTTGGACTCACCATAGGCCAGCAACACGACCTTTGCGGCCTCAAGAATATCGCCTACACCCATCGTGATCGCTTGCAGAGGCACATCTGAAGGAGAGGAGAAAAAACGGGCGTTGTCCGCCCTGGTTTTTGCGTCAAGCTCCACAATGTGGGGTCTCAATAAAAAACAGGAAGCAGGTTCGTTGAAACCGATGTGTCCGTCGGTCCCCACGCCCAAAAGCTGAATGTCACGCGGATACTCGTCAAGGAATCTGCGAAAATCCCGAAGCATCTTTTCAGGAGAGTCTGTGCCCTTTGGGATATAGGTGTGGGCTTTGTCAATATCAATATGGTCAAAGAGGTTTCGGTTCATGTAGGCTCGATAACTTTGTTCATGAGAGGGTTCCAACCCCACGTACTCGTCCAGATTGACTGTGCTCGCAGATTTGAAGGAGAGGCCTCCCGAAACAAAAAGGCTTCGCACTTTAGAATAGACTCCCTCCATTGTCCCTCCCGTAGCCAGACCAAGGCAAGCCCCTTTTCTTGCAAGAGGCTCAACAAGCATACGGGCAACCAGTTCGCAGCTTTCGTCGTGGTTTTCTGTTATGATTTTTTTCAGCACAGAAGCTCCTCCTTCATTTCAGTCAGGGATAGACTCCCCGCGTTGTCCTCAGCGTCAGTAGTTTGAGCTCCAAGCCCCTCTTCAAACACCTTGCTTTCGCTCTTTGCATATTATCAAGCTCCGAGGAACCTAAGTCAAATCCGCCCCTAGAAAAAGGCAAAATGAATTGACAAGCCCGGTTCGCTCCTTTATTCTCAGAATGCGAGGGGCTTTAACAAATCATTCATCCCCTCTCTGAGGAAGCGCTGACTGACTCAGCAGGAATCTAAGGGTATATAAAAGGAGTCAAATGAAGAGAAAGCACTAGCAGGCCCCTTAGGACGCACAAAGGGAGCTAAACGTCACACTCAAAGGCCAGGCGGCTCAGTCACAGGTCAGGTCCTTGAGAACACAAAAGGAGCAAAGCCCATGATGGAGATAAAAAGCTCGACAGACCGCCCCTCCCTTCGCCCTGAGCTGCGGCTTCGCTTGATTCGCGAGAGGGCCTTTTTTGGTCGCGGACCGGCCCATCTGCTGAGTCTGATCGAAGAGACTCAGTCCGTGAGGCATGCCTGCATGAAAATGGGCATGTCGTACAGCAAGGGATGGAAGCTCATCAAAGGAGCGGAAGACGCTTTAGGCTACCCACTTGTCGAACGCCAACAGGGAGGTCGAGAGGGGGGAAGCTCATCCCTGACCGATGAGGCCAGAGCGCTGCTGAAAGCTTACAGGCACCTTGAATCTGCGCTGACAGAACAAGCCGAGCATCTCTTTGCCCGTTATTTCGCCCCTTTTCTGAACCCTGCAGGCCCCTTTGACAGCGGCCGGGCGTGAGGCAATGCATCTTTTTCTGGAAGGGCCCTCCGGCGTCGGAAAAACAAGTCTGCTTTTGGGTGAGATGGGAGAGCTACGCCGAGAGGCCGGCGGTTTTTTGACGCAACGTCTGACCCAAAATGGAAAAACCCGCGGATTTCGCCTCAGCTCTCCGCGGTTCTCTGCACTTTCTTCTCTCCTAATGCCCTCCGGTGCCTCGGACGTCTTCATCTGGCGTCGGGAAGCCAGCGGCAAGCCATCCGAGTGGCGCGAGGAGCCTTTTCTAAAAGCAGAGCGAACCCTCCTGCGAGGCCATGAGGGGTGGCGGCTGGTGCTCCTTGATGAGATAGGAGGCTGCGACCTCCTGGTCCCCGTTTTCAGAGAGCGAATTCTGTCCCTTCTGAAGGGTGAGGTTCCCTGCCTTGGCGTCTTTAAAGCTCCTTATAACGCCATACGCACAGCACACAACCTACGCCTTGACCCCTCGTTCCAAGAAATTTACACGAACTTTCGTGCCCTTCTTCTGGCAGATCCGCGCATTGAACTTGCGGAGATGACTGAGGAGAACAAACCGGACGTACGACATCGGGTTCGATGTTTCATTAAGGAGGTGCTGGCTCAATCAGCGGTTCCTTAAGAAATTTATGGAAAGCAAAGAGAGATGAGATTGCCCCCTGCTCCGCTCCGAGAGCATGACAAAAGGCAGGGTTAAGGCGCCAAACAGAAAAATCGGCAAACTCAAGATATGCCCTTCCTCCCCATCTCCTCACCTTTCCACTCCACAGACGCTGAAACGTGCTTGTCCTCAAGGCTTTGCAAAGCTCCCACCTGAAAGACCTTTAAAAGCTCCTCCAGCGTCTTAGAGCAGCCTGCGCGGCAGCGCAGTTCTGCGGCACCGTTTATCCCCCTGAGCAAGCCGAAGGTCAAATGCTTGAGCATCAAGACAGCCTGTCGTTCTCCGACAAGGCTTTTTGCGCGCTCTCCCAGCGAAGCCAATCGCTCAAAACGCTCGGCTGGACTTGGGGCTGCCAGGTCGGGAGAGACGGAACATCCCAGTAAGGCCAGCGCTCCGGGAAACAACCAGGGATCTGCCAAGGCCCCTCGCGCCAGCATCACACCGACACAACCGCCCTCCAAGTACTCTCTTATATCCTCAAACTCTCTCACGTCTCCGCTGGCGCTAATCTTTTCCGGAAAGCGACGGGCTGCGTCAAGCACCACCTGACGATCCGCTCTCCCTTCATAGCGCTGGGCTGCCGTTCGCCCATGGATACAGACATTATCCGCGCCCGCCCTGAGCAGTCCCTCCACAAACTCCATCGTCCGGTCATCCTCAGCCAGCCTGCGCATCTTGACCCATACGGGCAGCCCCAGACTCCGCACCTCGCGCGTCATCCTGAAGGCCGTCTCCGGGCTCGACAACAGGGCCGCCCCCGCCCCGCGCTTCGTCACCTTGGGCATAGGGCAGGCCATGTTGAGCCCTAAAGCAGCGAAAGGACCCGCTTTGCCTGAGGCAGTCAAAGCAAGCGCCGCTTCCGCCCCTCTGACCATCAAATCGGCCTCACCCGTAAAAAGCTGCAAGACGACAGGGGCCTCTGTCGGCAAAACCTGAAGCATCTCCAGCGTCCTGCGATTCCCACGGACCAACCCTGCACAGCTCACCATTTCCGTATGGGTCAAGGAGGCACCCAGCTGTGTGAAGAACTCCCTGAAAGGCGGGGTCGTCACCCCGGCCAGAGGAGCCAGCCAAAGGGGAGTTGCCAGTGGAAGCCCGCCCTTCAAAAGCTCGCTTTTTAAAAGATATGTTGTCTTCATCCTGCTCAAGGGCTTTTACTGTTGCGCCCGTGGATCAGGCGCAATCCATCCAGGGTCAGCCAGGGGTCCACGTGGTCGATGCACCGGGCAATTCGAGCCATCAGATCTGCGTGGCCCCCTGTGGCGACCACGGAAATTTTCTTCTCCAGCTTCAGCTCGGCCTGTATCATCTCCACAAGTCGATCCGTCAAGCCTGCATTGCCGAACAGGACGCCCGACTGAATGGACTCGTTGGTGTTGCGCCCGATAACGAAGGGTGGGAGCTCCACTCCGACCTGCGGGAGCTTGGCCGTCTTTCCAAAGAGAGCCGCAATGCCTGAATGGATGCCGGGGGCGATGACGCCTCCGAGGTAAGCGCCGTCCGGTGAGACGACGTCAAGCGTGATTGCCGTGCCGTAATCTGCCACTATGAGCGGGCTGCCATATTTTTCCCGGCCTCCAAGGGCATTGACCAGCCGATCTGCGCCCACCTCAAGGGGTGCGGCATAACGAATTTCCATGCCGATGTCCGTCGAGGCATTCACCCTCAGACACTCCACCTCAAAAAAAGTCCGGATCGCCTCACAGACAGGTCCATCCAGGAACGGAACCACGCTGGAAAGCACGGCTCCATCAATCTGCTTGGGCGATAATCCCTTCGTCCCCAAAAGAGTCAGGAGATAGACTCCAAACTCATCCGAAGTGTGCAGGGTAGAGGAAAGACGCCAATGAGCGAGCTTTTTTTCACCATCAAAGACCCCGACGACCGTCGTTGTGTTCCCAACGTCCATGACAAGAAGCACGGATATCCCCCTTTAACATCAAGATGTTCACATCTACGAACTTTTTCAGCAATTTTAGTTACAAAAACAACGAGAAGGCAACCAGCGTCCCTGTTGGGACCAGAAACGCCGTTCTACCCCAGGAGAGGTGGAGCGCGCGACAGAGCAAGGCAAGGAAACCTCCGACGCAGCCCCAAACCAGAAGCGGCTCCCACCCAAGCCCCCAGGGCGTTAAAGCCGCCAGACCATCTGCAACCACCCCCCAAAGCCGGAAAGCGCCTTCCAAAACCCCAAGCAACCAACCCGTCAAGGGAAAGCCGACCAGATGGCAAAGCGTCACGACAGAAGCAAAGGAGAGGGTAAAGGAAAAAAAGGCCGGCGCAATAAAGTTCATCAAAATTCCGGCAAGGGGGATGTCTCCAAAGATGTAGGAAGCCTGAGGGTATGTGACCATCCAGATCAAGGGGTTCATGGAGAGCCAGAAACGCATGCTTCGCGCATCCCCCAGCTCCAGGAGAGCGGCTATCGTGAGAGCGGCCAGGATGGAGAGCCTCCATCCGGCGTCCCAAAAGAAAAAAGGATTGTAGGCCAGCAAGAGAGCTCCTGCCAGAGAGACAGAGTTGAGCGGACGTGTAGGGCGGCCCAACAGCTCTCCAAAAAGCCCCGTCTGAAGCATCAAGCCTGCCCTCAAAGCGCTTGCCGGTGCCCCAGTCAGAAAAATATAGCCCCATAGCAGCACCGAGAGTCCTATGACGCGTCTGCGTCCGGATGAGAAGAGACAAGAGACTGCCATCATCAGGACACCTACGTGGTATCCCGAGACAGCGAGGAGGTGGCTGGTCCCCCAGTTCCTATGAGCCTCGTTCAAGTCAAGGTCGCGTCTGCCTGTCCAGGCCGCCCGAAGATAGGCCCCAACCAGTTCCGGGGTGTGGATAGCCAAAGCACGGTCAAGAGCGTAGCGCAGACGATGGAAATTCCAGGGCTGTTCAGGAGTCGGCTCCACCTTCGCCTTCATAAGTCGGGCATCCATGTCCCGTGCTCTCCAATAAAGCTCCTCGTCAAACCGGCTTTTATCCAAAGCCCGGCGGAAGGGTTTGGGGATGCCACTCAGCCGAACGCAGGTGCCCTCCGTCAAGGTCGCAAAAGGCAGGGTAACGACATACCCTCCTTCCGAAGTCGATACGGCGGCAGCATAGAACCGTCCCCAGGGGCGCACCTGGACGACAACCCCTTCCGCATTCACGCTCTGAGGTAAGGTGACACGACGCCCCAGGACAACGACAACTCTCAAAGACAGAAGCAGCGCGCAGAAGAGGACAAAGGAGAAAAAACGTCCCTCGCCGGGACGGGCTGAGGAGAAGGTGCAAAAGAGAAAGCCTGCTGTGGAGACAAGCGCAAAAGGAAGAGCTACAGGCCCTCCCCCCAAGGCCAAGAGAAGGCTCAGTGCAAGAAATATAGCCATGAAAGGAGCCTGGTGAAGGAGCGACATGCGGACTGCCGATTTTTAAGGGCCAAGGGAGACTTGTTCGCGCAAGCCTTTAAGCTTTGCGGAGCCGATACCCTTCACTTGGAGGAGATCGTCCACTCTCTTAAAGAGCCCATTTTGTATGCGGTGCTCCACAATCCGCTTTGCCAGAGCAGGCCCGATGCCCCGTAAAAGCATCAATTCCTCCTCCGAGGCCCGGTTGATATTGACTTTTGCCGTCCCTTTTTTCTGTGAGGAATCAAGGGTTGAAAGACGAACGACAGGACTTACGAAAATGGCATTTTCAGGTCTCTCCCTCTCCCCCTTCTTGAGGACGTGGACATGAGCTCCGTCCGCTAAAAGAGCGGCAAGGTTTATTGCTGCCGGGTCCGCGAGGTCGTTCAGACCGCCAGCTGCCTCAACAAGGTGAAAGGTGCGGGCCCCTTCTGCAAGGCGATAGACTCCTGGGTTTCGAACGGCTCCCGTGATGTAAAGATACCATTCAGCCGGAAGCTCTGCCTTGGCAGGTGAAGGGAGCTCCTCCTTCTCTTTTTCAGTTTTTTCAGGCTGGGGCTTGGACTTCCCCTGAGCAGCCTCACGGCGAGGCTCAGTCATCGGCGGCAGGAAACGCTCTCTGAAGGAGGGCAGGGAGCGTGCCAGAAGCCCGGCTAGAAGAAATGAAACCATGCCGACGGCAAAGAGAAATCTTCCGCGGTGTTTCTCCCAGAGCTCACGCCACACAGCACCCACCTCCTCGCCCGTTAGTTTTTCTCTAATTTATCCGCATAAGCAGGCGACCGGCTACTTTGGAGCCGTTTTTCTCCAAGGCTCCGAATGCCGTGTCGTTCGCTTATGTCGAAGCGAAGCCCCCACGGCTTCGTCTTCGACTGATGACGCAGATTAAAGATTTAGAAAGATTAAAAGCCAGAAGTTCTTTAAAAAATCTGTGTCCATCTGTGTAATCTGCGGATTCATCAGGCTTCGTCTTCAAGGACTTCCGGCCTTATTTTGTCCCAAAAAGACGGTCTCCAGCGTCCCCCAGGCCTGGCATGATGTACCCATGCTCGTTCAGATGAGTGTCCAGAGCAGCGATGAAAATGTCGACATCCGGGTGCTCTGCTTGAACCCGATTGACCCCTTCAGGAGCAGCGATGAGAGAGACCAGGGATATCTTCTCCGCCCCCCGGTCTTTGATGAGGGAAAGCGCTGCGGTAGCCGAGCCACCTGTGGCCAGCATCGGGTCCAGGACAAAAATTTCTCGCTCCCCGACATCCGGAGGCAGTTTGCAGTAGTATTCCACCGGTTCGAGAGTTTCCGGGTCTCGATAAAGGCCTATGTGCCCCACCTTGGCGTTGGGAATGAGCTGCAAAATCCCATCCACCATCCCGAGCCCTGCGCGCAGGACAGGCACCACAGCCAGTTTTTTTCCAGAAAGGGTAAAGGCTTTTGTAACGGCCAGAGGAGTCTCAACCTCTATTTCCGTCAGGGGAAGGTTGCGAGTGATCTCGTAAACCATCAGGCCGGCCAGCTCCTGAACCAGCTCACGAAACTCCTTGACGGTCGTTTTTTTGTCCCTGATAATACCCATCTTATGCTGGATGAGAGGATGATGGAGCACCATCACGCTTCCCACGCTGGAGAAATGGACGTTGAAAGCTGACGCCTCACAGGCCGCTATCTTATCGAGACGTATCAGATGGCGTCCGCCCTCAAAAGGGGTGGAAAACCAGGCATCCAGAATGGGGGCGACCTGGGCAGGCTCTATGACTCTCCCTCCCATGGCGAGGACATTGAGGTCGTTATGAGCTCTTGACAGACTTGCCAGCTCTGGATCATTACAGGTTGCGGCTCGTATCCCCTTGATTTTATTAGCTGCTATGGCCATGCCTATGCCTGTCCCGCACAATAAAACCCCCCGGTCAGCCTCTCCTTGAGAGACAGACCGGCCCACCTTGAAGGCGATGTCCGGGTAATCAACACGATCTCCGGAAAATGTGCCGTGATCAAGAACCTCCGCCCTACCCTTGAGATACTCAAGGACCGCAGATTTGAGGACAAAGCCGGCATGGTCACATCCTACAGCGATCTTCATCGTCCCTGCACCTCCATACAAACACACTCACCATAATATCACTAACCGCTGCGGACGCGTAAAAACCTCATCAATGAGAGATTGACTCCAGAAAACAACAAAAAAAGCCCCCGCGCCAAAACGCGGGGGCCTATTTTCTTTTAGGCGATGACAAGTAATACGTCGCCCGTATCCACCGAATCCCCTCCGCGTACGCGAATTTCGGAGACAGTACCGTCCGCTGGCGAAAAGATCTCGTTTTCCATCTTCATGGCTTCAAGCATCAGGACGAGATCTCCATCTTTCACGACGTCTCCGACCGCCACCTTGACGTCCAGAACCTTACCCGGCATGGGAGCCTCAACGGTGATACCGCCGGCCGGAGCTGGGGCCGCAGTCGCAGGAGCTGGGGCCGGAGCAGGGACTGCAGGAGCTGGGGCTGCTGCGGGGGGCGGGGGCGTCACTGCAGCCGAGGCTGGAGCAGGGGCCAGAGAGGCAACAGGGGCCTGGATCGGCGCATGGGCTCCCAGCTCTTCAACCTCCACGATGAAGGCAGTTCCGTCTACTGTAACTCTGTATTTATTCATGACAACCAACAACCCTTTCTTAGAATATGGTCAAAGCTGGCAGTGAATCTTCTGTTAATGCTTCCAGGTACGTACCAAACGGCTGGAGAGACGCTCCAGGCGTCCGGAGACCCTCCAGGTATGAGTCCAGTCCAGCGGAGCTTTTTTCGGCTCCGGCATCACGCTCACGATCCGGCCTCGCCCCTGAGTGGCAGCCAGGATAGCAGCAGTGATGGCAGCCGTTATTTTGGCACTGCCAGAGGAGACGGGAGCAGGGACAACAGTTGTTGAGGCGACTCTTCCCGCGCCAGGAGCAGGGGCAGAAGGGGCTGCAGCTTGAGGAGCAGCTGCTTGTTTGGGTTTGGAAGGCTCGCCGGAGAAGAGCTTGATTGCGTAAATTACGGCCGTCAGTCCTATTAAAACGACGAAGACAAGTGTGAAGGCCACTACGCTGACAATCAGGGAGCCGGAAACTCCTTCAAACGTTGCTGTCGATGGGTCCATATAGGGGTTCACTCCTTTGGTTCAATGAGGGATCACGCCGTGTTTCTTGCTCGGTCACCCTACTTTTGCTATTTGGATTTGGAAGGCTCGCCGGCAAAGAGCTTGATGGCGTAAATCATGCCAGTCAGGCCGAGCAAAACGATGAAGACGATCGTGAAGGCCACTACGGTGACAATTAGGGAGCCGGAAGCTCCTTCAAAAGCTGTCGATAAATTCATAGGGCTCACTCCTTTGGCTCAGTGAGGGATTACGCCGTGTTTCTTGCTCGGTCGCCCCACTCTCTTGCTCTCCATTCCGCTCAGGGCCAGCCAGAGTTCCTTACGGGTCTCCTCGGGCATGATCACCCGATCCACCAATCCTCTTTCGGCAGCAACATAAGGATTTGCAAAGGCCTCGCGGTATTCCTCAATCTTTTCCAAACGCGTCGCAGCCGGATCGGAGGAGGCCTCAATCTCTTTTCTGAAGACGATGCTGGCCGCTCCCTCCGCGCCCATGACCGCGATTTCAGCCTGAGGCCAGGCCAGAACCATATCCGCGCCCAAAGCCTTACCGCTCATGGCCAAGTAGGCTCCGCCATAGGCTTTTCTCAGGATGACCGTGACCATGGGAGCGGTGGCCTCGCTATAAGCATAGAGGAGCTTAGCTCCATGGCGGATGATGCCGTTATGCTCCTGATTGACACCTGGCAGATAACCCGGGACGTCAACAAAGGTCACGATAGGCAGGTTGAAGGCATCGCAGTGGCGGATAAAGCGGCTGGCCTTGTCGGAGGCGTTGATATCCAGGCAGCCGGCCATGACACATGCCTGGTTGGCGATGATGCCAATCGCTTTCCCTCCCACACGGCCGTATCCGGTGATGATGTTCTGCGCCCAGCCTGGCTGAACTTCCGTGAACTCCCCATCGTCCAGCACAAGCGCCAGGACCTCTTTGACGTCATAGCTCTTGTTGGGGTTTGTCGGGACAATCTCCCGAAGCTTCAACTCCAAACGCTCCACGCTGTCCTGAGTCGGTTTTTCAGGGGCATCGTCCAGATTGTTTGAGGGGAGATAGGAGAGGACCTTGCGAACTTGCTCAAAGCACTCCTGCTCGGAGGCCGCCATGAAATGCGCATTGCCGCTCTTGCGGTTGTGAGTCTTGGCTCCGCCCAATTCCTCGCTTGAGACATCCTCGCCGGTGACCGCTTTGATGACCGCTGGGCCGGTGATGTGCATTATTCCCGTTTTGTCCACCATGAAAATAAAGTCCGTCAGGGCAGGGCTGTAAACGGCGCCGCCTGCTGTGGGCCCCATGATGACGGAAAGCTGTGGGATCACACCGCTGGCAAGGGTATTACGATAAAAGATCTTCCCATAACCGTTCAGGGCATCGACAGCCTCCTGGATGCGGGCACCCCCTGAATCATTAAT
>JAAYOR010000020.1 GCA_012520235.1 Fretibacterium sp. | reverse complement strand
GGACTACTACCGGGATATTGCGCCCAGGCTTGCCCGGCGCTTTATCTGTTTTTCGGGCCTGGCTCCGGCCGGAGGCCTGCCGGACTGGAAGCGGGAGACCTGCGCTCTGGAGCGTGCGAGCCGGACCCCCAGAGCGGTGAACATCGATCCCGGGTATCTGGACGGGGCGCGCCTGATCCTGGCCTCCACCAAGGACCACGCCCACCGGGTGTGGCTGAGGGACGGCATCTTTGCTGAGGTCACGCTCCGGTTCCGGTTCGGGCGCTGGCAGAGCTTTGACTACACGTTTCCGGACTTTGCGGACGGGCGCTACGATGATTTCCTGACGGCTGCGCGCCGCCTGTGGCTGGACGAGACGGCTGCCTCGCGCCGGGCGGCGGCCCGGGAGCGGGCGGAGGAGGGCGGGCTATGAGAGAGCCGGGTTTTCGCGCTGCAGAAGAGCTGGTGGACCGTTTTTGCGACTATCTCGTCGCGGAGCGGGGGCGCAGCCCCCTGACGGCTGAGAGCTACGCCTCGGACCTGCGTCGCTGGCTGGAGTTTTGTGAGGAAGAGGGTTTTGCCCCTCAACCCCCCACGGAGGATAGCCTGAACGCCTTTCGGAGGCGCATGGAGCGCGAGGGCTGCGCGCGCGCAACCCAGCAGCGCCGGGTTGCAGCCCTGAGGTCCTGGCTTCGTTTCCTGGAGCTGGAGGAGGGTGAGGGGCAGTTGGTTCTGCCGGTCCTGCCGGGCAGGACGAAGCGTGAGCCCCGGGTCCTCAACGAGGCGGAGGTCAAGCGGCTGATGGACTCGGCACGGGGTGAAAAACCCCTGGACCTCAGGGACCGGGCGCTCTTTGAGGTGGGCTACGGCTGCGGGCTGCGCGCCTCGGAGCTCTGTGGGCTCAGGCTGCCGGACCTGGATTTCGAGGCCCGGATGCTGAGGGTCCGAGGCAAGGGCGACAAGGAGCGCGTAGTCCCCTTTTTGGGCGAGGCGGCACGCAGCGTGCGCGTCTGGCTGGACGCAGGGCGTCCGCACCTGGTGCGGGGCGCGTGCCCGCAGGTCTTCCTGTCCCGTTCCGGAAGGCCGCTGAGCCGGCAGGACCTGTGGCGCGTCCTGAGACGGCGTGGGGCTGCGGCCGGTGTTGCGCGATCGCGCCTGTACCCGCACATCCTCCGGCACAGTTTTGCCACGCACCTGCTGGCCCGGGGCATGGACATGAGGACGCTGCAGGAGATGCTGGGGCACTCCTCGCTGGTGACAACCCAGGTCTACGCGCACTTTGATGGGGAGATGCGGTCGGAGTACGACCGGTTCCATCCCCGGGCCTGAGCGGGAGCAGCGTTCTTTGTTTTTTGTTGGGTTTTTGAAGGGAGTTTGTTTATTAAATGAACAGAGATGAGAGAGAGATGACGAGAGAGGCGAGAGAAGCGGGAGAAAAGTATTACGGCCAGGTCGTGGAGGCGCTGGAGTACCTGAGCGCTCTGGCACCGAACTTCAGGCCCGAGCTTGCGCTAATCCTGGGCTCCGGGCTTGGGAGCGTGGCGGACGAGCTGGAGGACGCTCTGGTCGTGGACGCAGGGAACATCCCTCACTGGCCGGTCCCCACAGCGCCGGGCCACGCGGGGCGGGTGCTCCTGGGGCGGCTCAGGGGCCGGGATGTGGCCCTGCTTCAGGGCCGTGCGCACTTTTATGAGGGCTACTCCATGAGGCGGATAACCCTGGGCGTTCGGGTCCTGGGTATGTGGGGTGCGAAACAGTACGTGGCCACGAACGCCTCCGGAGGGGTGAGCTTCAGCCTGAGGCCGGGTGACCTTGTGCTGGTCCAGGACCACATCAACCTCATGGGGGACAATCCTCTTATAGGGCCTGACGAGCCGCGCTGGAACGAACGGTTTCCCGACATGACATACGCTTACAGCCCCAGGCTGACCAGGCTGCTTGAGCGGGCCTCGGTCGCCTCGGGCGTGCCGGTGCAGAGGGGCATCTATGCAGCCTTCTCCGGCCCTTCCTATGAGACCCCTGCGGAGGTGCGGATGGCGCGCCTCCTGGGCGCGGACCTCGTGGGCATGTCCACTGTGCCGGAGGTCCTCGTCGCCAACGCGATGGGGATGGAGACGGCCGTGATTTCCTGTGTCGCCAACAAGGGCGCCGGGATGACCGAAAATATGCTGACGGAGTCGGAGGTGCTGGCCGCCATGGAGCGGTCGTCCCAGGGTCTGGCACGGCTTCTCCTGGCCTTCATGGAGATTCTCTCCGAGTGAGGGAGTTGCCGGAGAACGTACTTCGTTAAGAATAATAATCCAATAATCTGCAAGAACCCGTCTGGAGGAAGCGTTGCTGAAGTTGAGAGGAAAGTTTTTTGCGTTGTTGCTGTTGGTTCTTCTGCTGCCACGCGCGTCGTGGGGCGCCGTCGTCGTCACCTGTCCGACGAGCTGGGATATAGGGCAGGTCTTTGCCGTCTCCATCATGTCGGACAAGCCTTACAAGGCCCCGGTCATTACCTGGCTGGGGCGCAGGGTGACGCTGGATGTTGAGCGCCATCCGCCGGGAGGCTTCATCTCCTACGCGCTTCTGGGCTCTCGTGTGCGGAGCATCAAGCCGGGGAACTACCCTCTGGAGATCCGCCTGACTCAGGGCGGCCGGACTCACGTCGCCAGGGAGAACGTCCGGCTGAGGGCACGGAAGTACCCGTCGGAGAACCTCAGGGTTGCTCCCAGGATGGTGACGCCCGACAAAAAACAGCTACCCCGCATCAAAAAAGAGGCAGCCCTGGCAGCGGAGGCGAAGGCGGTCATGACGTCCCGGCGGCTTTGGACCACTCCGCCCCTGCGGCCTGTGCCCGGGGCGGTCACCAGCCCTTACGGCTATCAGCGCCTGTACAACGGGGTCCTCAAGGGGGTTCACTCGGGCACGGACTTCCGTGCCGCGGTGGGGACGCCGGTGAAAGCGCCCTTTGCGGGGCGGGTGATCCTGACGGGTGACCACTATTATGCGGGCAAAAGCATCTACCTGGACTCGGGCAACGGGGTCCTGACCCTCTTCTTCCATCTGGACTCGATAGGGGTCCGGAAGGGGGACCTCGTGAAGAAGGGGCAGGTCATCGGCCGGAGCGGGGCGTCGGGGCGCATCACGGGGCCGCACCTTCACCTCGGGCTTTGTCTTGCAGGCCAGTACGTGGACCCGGAGCCCTTCTTCAAGAAGAATGTCAAAGGACTGCTCAAGGGCCAGCCCCGCAAAACGATAGTGCGCTGAAGGCTTTTGACCGCCCCGCAGCGTCGGGACGAAAAGGTTTCCGACGCGGCGAAGCCCCCAACGGCTGTTTTGCGGGCTGCACGTTTTGCGCTATAATAGAAAAAACCGGACCGTTCTCGTGTCGTCGACTAAACGGTTTTTCTCGTGAACTCAAGTGAGGAGGTCGAGTGAAACTTGACTGCTATCCAGGAAGCGGGCGTCGTGGACGCCTCGCAAAAAAATGTGAACGTCGAGTCACTGGGGCAGGAGCATATCAATCTGGTCTTTGCCCTGGGCAATGAGGATTTTGGAGTGGACGTCAATCTCGTCCGGGAAATAGTGCGGGTCCCACCCTTCATCACCCGTGTGCCGAACGCACCGGGCTACATCCGGGGCGTCATCAACCTGAGGGGGACCATCGTCCCTGTCTTTGACATGCAGCTCAAGATAGGCATGCCCTCCACCCTCCTGACCGAGGAGGCGCGGATCGTGGTGCTCTCGATCAGTGAGGTCATGTTCGGCGTCATCGTCAACTCGGTGCGGGAGGTCCGCACCATCTACGACTCTCAGATGGAACAGGCTGCCAAGCTCTCTTCGGTGATGGACAGACGTTATGTCCTCTGGGTGGCAAAGCCGACGGAGGGGCGTCTGATCCTGATCCTGGACATCTCTTCCCTCTTCGACCTGGACCAGATCCTGTTGGAGGAATCTGAGGAATAAAATTTGATACGGATCAATCTCCATCTGCACAGCACCAGTTCCGACGGCGTCTTCTCTCCGGCGGAGCTGGTGCGGATGTTGCGTAAAAATAAGGTGAGCATCGCCTCTCTGACGGATCACGACACGACGGAAGGGGTGCGTTCCTTTCTGGACTCGTGCCGCAGGCATTCTCTCAGGGGTGTGGCGGGGGTGGAGCTCTCGTCCCTGCATCAGGGGGAGGAGCTGCACATTCTGGGCTATCGTTTCGACCTGGACCACCCGGAGTTGAACGACCTCCTGACCGCCTGTCGGAACGCGCGATGCGAGCGCAACAAAGCGATGTGTGAGCGTCTGACCTCCCTGGGGTTCCCGGTGAGCCTTGAAGAGGTCGAGGCCCGGGTTCCGGTCGGGGTGGCCGGGCGGCCTCACATCGCTCAGGTTATGAGGGAGAAGGGCTTTGTCCCTACGGAGCAGGAGGCGTTTTTGCGCTGGTTGCGTCGTGGGAGGCCTGCCTTTGTCCCGAGGGTGCTTTTGCCCGCGGAGTCCTGCATTGAGGTGCTACGCCGGGCGGGAGGGCTTCCCGTTTGGGCTCATCCCCTCACTTCTCTGTCGGACCCCTCTGAGCTGGAGCCGACCCTGGACCGCCTGAAGGAGGCGGGGCTGTGGGGGCTGGAGTGCTGGTTCCCCGGGGCGACCTCTGCGGTGACCTACCGTTGTCTTGTCGAGGCCGGAAAGCGAGGGCTCTACCAGACGGCCGGGACGGATTTTCATGGACGCGCGGGGCGTGGGGAGCGGATCTCCGGTTGCGTGGTGGAGGACGACCTTCTGCCCTGGGCGTGGTTCTGCGGGGGGCGCGGCTAGAGCGCAGGCTGAGTGGGGTCTCAGACTTGAGTTGAGTGGGGAAGCCGGGCGTGGGCTGAGCAGCAGAGGCGCAAGCTGAGCGGAGGGGGGCAGGCGGACCCCGGGGGAACGTCGGCAGGCTTTGACGGATGCAGACAGATGAGGGAGGAGTGTACCTGTGTTTCCGATAGATTTGCGAAGCGATACGGTGACGAAGCCCAGCGCCGAAATGAGGTGGGTGATGGGCGGGGCCGAGGTGGGAGATGATGTCTACGGCGACGATCCTACGGTCCTGGAGCTGGAGGAGAAGGGCGCCGAATTGCTGGGCAAGGAGGCAGCTCTCTACCTCACCTCCGGGACCCAGGGGAACCTGGTGGCTCTTTTGACGCATTGCGGTCGGGGCGACGGGCTCCTGTTGGGCCGGGAGACCCATATCCTGAACTTTGAGGGCGGCGGCATGGCTGCGCTGGGCGGGATCGTCCCTATGCCGGTGGATGACCCTGACGGGCTGCCCTCCATGGCGGGGCTCGAGGCGGCGCTGAAGCCCGCCGATAACGTACACTTTGTCCGGGCGACCCTCTTGGCTCTGGAGAACACCAACAACCGGCGGGGCGGGCACGCCTCGACCCAACAGGAGCTGGCAGAGCGTGCCTCCTGGGCGCACGGGCATGGGCTGAAGGTCCACATTGACGGGGCGCGGCTCTTCAACGCGGCCGTGGCGCTGGGGGTGAGCGCGGCGGACCTCGCCCGGGACGCGGACTCCGTGCAGATATGCCTCTCAAAGGGCTTGGGCGCTCCGATGGGGAGCCTGCTCTGTGCCTCGCGCGACTTCGTGGAGCGGGCGCGGTTCTGGAGAAAAAAGCTGGGCGGCGGCCTGCGTCAGGTGGGGATCGTCGCTGCGGCAGGGCTGTTTGCCCTTGAGCATAACATAGAGCGCCTCGCGGAGGACCATGAGAACGCCCGGCTGATTGCGGATATCCTCAGGGAGGGCGGTCTGAAGGTGAGCCAAGCCAAACGCCCCACGAACATGGTCTACTTCAGTGCCTCGTCCCCGGCGGAGGCCGACAGGCTCCTTGCGGCGTGCCGGAAGGAGAAGGTCATCTTCAACAAGACCACGGCGGACACGTTCCGCCTTGTGACGCACCTGGACGTCAGTTCGGAAGCGGCCCGCAGGGCTGCGGAGCTCATCGTCAGGGAGTCCCGAAGCTGAATGAGCCCCTCACGACGAGCAGCGCGATCCCTTGTACCGGCGCTTTTTTCTGCGCTCCTTTTACTTGGGCTCTTTGCGTCGGCTGCCGGGGCAGAGGGCTGTGCGACTCTTTATCGCGGCTCGAAGGCCTTGGGGCCGGTCGCCATTCTGGAGGGGGCCGGGGGGCCCTTCGTGTCCCTGACGGACGTGGGCGCCCTCCTGGGCTTCACGTCCGCCCCGCTTGGGGAGGAGCTGCATCTGAGCCAGGGGAACGTTAAGATCCGGCTGGTGCGGGATGCCGTGGCAGCTTGGTACAACCTGTATCTCGTCCCGATGTACGGGGCTCCGTTCGAGAGGGATGGCCGGTGGTGGCTGGATATCCCCTCCGTTCAGGCCCTGTTTCAGAACTTTACCGGGAGGGGCGATAGGGACAGGCTGAGGTTCGACCTGGGAGGGGGACAAACCCCGGCTCCAGCGGTGGCGGCTCCAACCCCGGCCCCAACTCCAGCTCCGATGCCGATGCCAACTCCAGCTCCGACCCCGGCCTCGAAGGAGGGGCCTCGGCTGGAGACTCTCCTGCCGGGCTCCGGCAGGCAGCCTGCCAGCCAGGAGCCTCACGGCACGGCGCTCCGGCTCCGTTGGAGCACCACGCGTGAGAGGGTGAGGGCGGTCATTGACTGCGTTGATGGGGCGACCCCTGAGATCCGACTGGCTGCGGGGACGGTGGAGGTGGTCTTTGCTGAGGCCCAGGACCCCTTTGACGGACTCGCGTCTCCTTACGCGAACGTCACGACATCGCTCCGGCGCGATCCGAAAGGTGCGGTTTTCACCTTCTCGTCCCAAAGCCGGCGCGTCGAAAAGCTGGTCCTGGACAACCCGAGGCGCATCGTGTTTGACTTCTTCTTCGGTTCCCCTTCGGAAATTCGCCCTGCTGCCGCACCTCAGGCGCCCGCTCTCCCCCAGCCGGGCCTGCCGAAGCCGAAAAAAGGTCCGGCCCCAAAGGGGCGGCTCCTGGTCGTGCTGGACCCCGGGCATGGGGGCAAGGACCCGGGGGCTGTGGCCAATGGGGTCAAGGAGAAGGCCATCAACCTGGCCGTCGGGCTGGAGATGGAGAAGATCCTGAAGGCTCAGGGCGTGGACGTGATCATGACCCGCAGGACGGACGTTTACCTCAAGCTGCAGGAGCGCACGGACATCGCCAACAGAGCAGACGCCGATATGTTCGTCAGCATCCACGCTAACGCTCTGCCGCCGGGGAAGAACTCCTCCGGCTTTGAGATCTACATCATGGCCCTGCCGACGGACAAGGACGCCCTGGAGCTGGCGAAGATTGAGAACCGGGAGTACGTGGAGGGCAAGACCGCTGGACAGGCCGTGGACCGGAAGACTGAGATGTTGCTGAAGATACTTGGCGACATGCAGCAGAACAACAAGATAAACGAGAGCACCGCGGCGGCAGAGGCCCTGTTCCGGGCCGGGAAGAGTCATGGCCTGCCGATGAAGCGTGTGGCTCAGGCACCCTTCTTTGTCCTGCGGGGCGCAGGGATGCCTGCCGTCCTGCTGGAGACGGGGTTCCTGACCAACGCACGAGAGGCCAAGCTTCTGGCTCACTCCGGCTACCAGCGCCGCATCGCTGAGGCGATGTCTGCGGGGGTCCTCGACTATCTGAGGTGAACCTGAGGGGCCGGAGTTTTTTAATCCGACTCCGGCCCCGGCCTAATCCCGGCCGCGCTTGTGGCCCCATTTCAATGAAAGGGAGGAGTCTCGATGGCTGCCCGCAGGGGCGATTACGACGAACGTTACGACGACGATTACGAGGCTGTGAGAGGGGCGCGCAGCGCGCGCCGACGCCCTCCGAGAACGAGACCAGCGCGGGAGAGAAAGAAAGCGCCTCTGCTCCTGCGCTTTCTTTCCTGGGTCGGGGTCATCCTGCTCTGCTTTGTGGCGGGCTACCTGGGGACCTCATGGATGATGCGTTTTCTGAGCACCCGGTTTCTGCTGAAGCCGGAGGGTAACGTGGAAAATGCTCAGGACCTCAAGGAGTTTGAGGCCCGTTCGCGGGAGAGGGAGAGAGCGCTGGAGAAGGGTGCCAGCCCTTTGCAGGGGGCTACGGTCAGGCTATATCACCCAGAGGGCGGTGGCCTGAAGGAGGTTGCCTTCCATGCGGTCTCAAGCGTTCAGGAGGAGAACATCCGGGATTCGGTGCTCAAGCTGCTCTCCCTGAGTGGGCCTGAGGTGGCGGGCAAAAACGTGGAGCTCCGGCACGTCTTCCGTAAGGCGGACACGGTTTTTCTGGATTTTTCGGACTCCTTCGCCTCGGCCCTCTCAGCCTTGGGCGCTCAATCCAGCTCGCTTCTCATCACGGGGATCGTGCGCACGCTCCGGGACAACTTCCCTCCCATCGACAAGGTCCGCTTCCTCATCAATTCCCGGGTGACGAACTCCGGCGCGCCGGTGGACCTGACGGTCCCCTGGCAATTACCTAACTGACGGGAGGGCTTGACGATTGCGGGACGAACGCACCGGCCCGGTTGCTGAGACGCCCGGACGCCACTCAGGGCGTCGCGACGACGAGCTGCGGCCCGTGACCTTTGAGCGGGGCCACACGCGCTATGCAGAGGGCTCCGTGTTGGTCTCTTTTGGAGAGACGCGTGTCCTCTGCACAGCCTCCGTGGAGGAGCGGGTTCCTGTCTTTCTCAGAGGGACCGGCCGGGGCTGGGTCACGGCCGAGTACGCGCTTCTGCCGCGCTCTACGGACCGCCGGACCCGGAGGGAGCGATCCGGACCCAGCGGCCGGACCGCGGAGATCCAGCGGCTCATCGGACGCTCGCTGAGGACGGCGGTAGACCTGAATGCCCTGGGGCCCCGCTCGATTCTGCTCGACTGCGACGTGCTGCAGGCCGATGGAGGCACCCGCACGGCGGCCATCTGCGGGGCGTTTGTCGCGATGGTCGACGCTCTGAGGGTTTTGCGCGGGGCGGGCGCGTTCCCGACGCTCCCTCTCTTCTCCTGCGTCACGGCGGTCAGCGCCGGAAAAGTCGGCGGCCGGCTTCTCCTGGACCTGGACAGCGCGGAGGACCGGGAGGCGGCGGTGGACTTCAACGTGGTGATGGACCACCGGGGGGATTTTGCGGAGGTCCAGGGCACGGGGGAGAGGGGTTCCTTCTCGCGAGCTGACGCCGGCCGCCTCTTTGACCTCTGCCAAAAGGGTTGTGACGAAATCAGGGCGCTGCAGCTTGAGGCCCTCGGACTCACCCGGGAGGAGATGGATTTCCCTGCTCCTTGAAAAAGGGCTCCTGCTGGCCACGGGTAACCGGGGGAAATATGAGGAGTTCCGGAGGCTCCTGCCCCGGAGCGTTGCGCAAAAACTCTGTTTTACTCCGGAGCTGGCGCCGATGGAGGTAGAGGAGACGGGCACTACCTACGCCATGAACGCCTGGCTGAAGGCAAGGGCCTGGGTCTCAGCCTCGGGCATCCCCAGTCTGGCGGACGACAGCGGGCTTGAGGTGCGGGGGCTGAACTTTGCGCCGGGCATCTTCTCGGCGCGGGCTGCCGACGGCAGCGACGAGGCCAGAAACCGGTGGCTCCTGGGCAGGATGGAGGGGCGGACAGACCGCCGCGCGGCCTTTGTGGCCGCTCTGGCCCTCTCTTTTCCGGACGGGAGGACCCTGGTGTGCGAGGGCGAATGCCGCGGGACCCTTACGGACCGTCCGCTCGGGAGCGGGGGCTTTGGCTATGACCCCCTGTTTGTCCCTGAGGGGCAGGAGCTCACCTTTGCTCAGATGGCCCCTGAGGCCAAGGACGGACTCTCCCACCGAGCCGTAGCCCTGAAAGTTCTCCTGGAGCTTCTGCCGGATGGTGTGTTTGCGTGACGGGCCCTTCGACTCAAAACGGCCGGTCTGAAGGCATCTTTTATGACTTTTGTGATACAATAAACCTTTGAATTTTAACGTCGCCAAACATTTAATAAAAGGTTCAAGGTTCAAGGTTCAAAGTTCAAAGTTCAAAAGAATAGTTCAAAGTGAATTTGGATCTGTGTTCATTCGTGTTTATCTGTGGTTCTTTTTTTGTTTTTTAAATCAGTCTTTTTTAATTTTTTAATCCGTATGAATTTTTATGAAATCAGCGCTTCCTTTTCCATTTTGAGGGGCTGAGCCGGAGGAGGGGTATTCGGGTGAAGATTTTTCTGGGGATCCTACACATTTTGCTTGCCATTGTCCTGACCATCGTGGTGCTGCTTCAACAGCGCAGGGAGGGCGGCTTTTCGGGCGTCTTTGGAGGAGGGGCTCAGGCGAACGCGAAGCAATGGCAACGTTTTTCCGGGTTGACCAAGCTGACGATTGTCCTTGCGTCCCTCTTTATGATCAGCTCTTTGTTCCTCGCTCTCATCCGCTAGGCGGTTGGAGAGGGGCCGATGTTATGTTGAGTTCTATTAAGGCCGTGACGGCCTTGCAGGTTGAGAAGAACCGTTTTCTCAGTGCCACTCACGAGGAGATCCGTTCTGGCGCGACGACGGATGTCTACTTCGTCAATACGCGCGACGTCCTTGCGTCCGTCGGAAAGCTGGATACCCCTGTGACCGCGGAGATCTTCACACGGTACCCGGGCGTCTTTGCGGGGCTGGGCGAGGTGATGGAGCTCTTGCGCGGGCTGCCGGTCGAGGTGGAAGCTCTGCCGGAGGGTGAGCGCTTTGCCCCTAAGGAGACGTTGGTCCGTCTGCGTGGCCCCTATGGGGCTTTTGGAATATATGAGACGACGCTTTTGGGCTTTCTGTCCAGCTCTTGCGCCTGGGCGACGGCTGCGCGTGAGTGCGTGGAGGCCGCGGGGGGTAAGCCGGTTCTGGCGTTTGGCGCCCGGCATGTTCACCCGGCCATCGCCTCCGTGATGGACTGTATCGCGGTGAGGGTGGGCGGCTGCGCCGAGGCCAGCTGCGTCCTGGGGGCCAAGCTGAACGGTCAGGAGCCCTCCGGGACCGTCCCTCACGCGGCGGTCCTCATCATGGGGGATACGCTGGCCCTGGCTCGGGCTTACGATGCCGCTCTGGACGAGAGCGTCAAGAGGATTTTTTTGGTGGATACCTTCAAGGACGAGTGTGAGGAGACGCTTCGTCTGGCCGAGGCGCTGGGTGACAGGCTGGACGCCATCCGCCTGGATACCCCGGCGGAGCGGGGTGGGGTCACCCCGGATCTGGTGCGCGAGGTCCGGTGCCGGCTGGATATGGCCGGCTTCAGCGGGGTTCGGATAGTCGTCTCCGGAGGTCTCAACCCGACCCGCATCGCCGAACTCTCCGGGATGGGCGCCGACGTCTTTGGCGTGGGCAGCTACATCTCTCACGCCACGCCCATGGACATGACCATGGACCTCAAGGAGATAGAGGGCCGGCCCGTTGCCAAGCGCGGAAGATTGCCGGGGATACTTGCCAACCACCGCATGGTTCGTATACAATAGATTTTTGTTGAGTCTTTGTTGAGTCTTTGTTGAGCGACGCATCCTGAGAGCGCGCTTCGTGAAAACCCTGAAAGCCTTATTCGGAAGGCCCCCTGCCACATTCCGGACGTATGGTTTTCGTATTTTTGCTTAAAAAGTGCCTGGGCTCAGGTCGTGCGTGCACAATGAAGTACTTGATGAAGTGTTTTGTCATGAAGGGTTTTGTGTGGTTTTGGACGTATTTGATAAGGAACGGCGGAGGACAGCGTCTTTCGCCCGACTTTTGAGGAGGAAACGAGATGGCAGGCAGCAGTTCCTATCTGGCTAAGGCCGGAGAGGTGGAGAGAAAGTGGTTTCTGGTTGATGCCACGGACAGGCCCATAGGCCGCCTGGCGGCCCAGGTAGCCATGATCCTGACGGGTAAACACAGACCGACCTACACCCCGCATGTGGACACGGGGGATTATGTTATCGTGGTCAATGCAGACAAAGTTAAGATGACGGGCAGAAAAGCCTCCCAGTCCCGCTACAAGTATCACACGGGACACCCGGGCGGGTATCGCGCCATCCCTTGGGAGCGGATGCTTGCCAGGAGGCCGGAGTTTCTGTTCAGGCACGTCGTGAAGGGAATGCTCCCCAAGACGCGCCTCAAATATGGTCGCAAGCTCAAGGTGTACGCGGGGCCCGCTCATCCCCATGCGGCCCAGGCCCCCACGCCCCTCGATCTTTAGGTTCAGTTCAGGAGGAGAAGCAGGATGAAGGATGACAAGTACTACTGGGGCACGGGACGCCGCAAGAACGCTCTGGCGAGGGTACGCCTGTGTCCGGGCAACGGAGAGCTGAAGATCAACAACAGAACGGTGGAGGATTATTTCCCCCGGCTCGTATGGCAGTCTCAGGTGATGCAGTCGCTCAAGACCGCGAACCTGGAGGGTAAGGTGGATGTGTTTGTCAACGCCTCCGGCGGCGGCCTCACGGGCCAGGCCGGGGCTGTGAGGATGGGCATCGCTCGCGCCCTCATTCGGCTGAACCCGGAGCTGAGGCCCGCCCTGAAGAAAGAGGGGCTCCTGACCCGCGATCCCCGCATGGTGGAGCGCAAGAAGTTCGGCCAGAAGGGTGCGAGGGGCAAGAGGCAGTTCTCCAAGCGTTAAGAGATTCTCACACACCCCGCTGGCCATCTTTCGTCGAGGACGAAACCACGGGGAACCGCGAACAAATACGAATGGACACAAAAACGGAACCGCGAAACGCGCGCGTTAAAAACGCGAAAGCCTGTATGGCTTGTTCTTCATAAAAAAAGGCCCGCACGCTGCCGTGCGGGCCTTTTTAACGCTTTTGAGGGCATAAAAGAGTCAACCTGTGGCCTGGCCCCGGGGTTAGTCAGGGTTTCCCGGGAAGAAAGCTTTTAGGAGGGCTCAGCTGCCTGTCATGAGCTTCAAGCCTCCCAAAAGCAAATTTCTTTCGGTGACAAAGAAGCGAAGCTAGCTGCTGGTGGGGTGGGGTCCCATCTCCGACGCTTCCCCGGTTCCCAGTGAGCTCAGGTGTTGCCGTTGTTCGAGCTTGCTCCGCCACGAAGGGGGTTGCGCCAGAGGAACTGTTGGCTGGAGGCTGTCGCGCTGCTCAGGGGGATCTCCACCCAGCCCCAAGGGGTGACGAGGACGAAGCGCAGGATGATGCCCTGTTCGGCAAGCGCGTCGACGTGGGCGGCGTAGCGCAGGGAGTCCCCAAAGATGAAGCTGTCGCTGACCACCCAGATGCGCTTGCACTTGCTGCGGTTGAAGAGTGCGGCGTAGTCGATGGCTGTGCGGATGCCGGACTCATAGTCCGGGGGGTTGACGCTCACCACGATGGCGTCCGCACGCCCCTCGGGGCGCTGGATGTTGGGGATGATGTCCACATAGGGCTCAAAGGGCTCCAGGCTCTCAAAGAGACGGTCAATGTCCATCTCCCCCACGTCCTCGAACATGGCGGTGATGGGGTCCATGCCTCGGTCCGCCGGAGCGTTGAGAGCGGCCAGCATCCAGCTTTGTACGCGGGCCAGTGCGTCCAATATGTACTGTGGGTACTCTGTCTCTGAAATAGCCGAGAGCAGCTCCTTTATCGTCAACTCCCTGTCCGGATCCTTTTTGTCGTGTTTCATAGTGTGTACCTCCCACCAGACGCTTGTTTGTCTTTCGGCTTGTCCCGGCGCGAGTCCGGCATCAATTGAAGTATAGCATAACTGAGAAGGT
>JAAYOR010000019.1 GCA_012520235.1 Fretibacterium sp. | reverse complement strand
TAATAAGCAACGTCAAACGAAACAACGACAAACGCTGCGTTCTGTTGGTTCCGACTCATCCCTCTGCGCCTCCTTCGATAAAAAGTCAATCAAAACTTAAAAAATCCAAAAACTAAGGTTAAGGGGGCATAATACCCACCCTACCCTTATACCGCGGCACGATACCACCGAAAGATGCTTTTGTCAAATTCCAGTTTAAAGCCAAACGAGAGTTCTCCACAGGCGCGCTTTGTCGCATTTTGTATTACAATACAGTGAGCACAATGAGCATCAACGTCCACTTTTTGCCGAGGAGGAGACGGAGTTGAAAAAAAAAGCGTTGTTCGTGGCGCTCCTGTGCGTGATGGCCGTGTGGGCGTCGGGGGCTTGGGCCGCGGAGGGGCAGCACACGATCACTGTCACGGCGGGTACGGGCGGGACCATCACCCCCAGTGGCGTGATCGAGCTTCAGGATGGGGAGACAAAGCTCTTCAGAGTGGAGGCCGACAGGTGGAACGGCTATCGGATTGAGAGCGTAAGACTGGACGGGGTCGACGTCTACGACCCTTTAAGTGACGAGCTGTTTGAAATAATGTTCTCCGTCCCGTTCGTGGCTGCCGACCGCACGCTTGAAGTCTCCTTTATCCTTAACCTGAAGCTGGACTCCGAGACCTTCCCTAAGTCTTGCGCGAGCTGGGAGGTGCTGGAGCAGCTGGGCCCGGACGCGATGGGCTACGTGCCGATAACTTTCTCCGTGCGTTTCCGAACCTCCTCTGCCCTCCTCAGGCTGCCTCGTGTGTTTCTGGCCGGGGCTTATCGGCGAGAGCCGGAGGTGGAGCTGTATCGGGATGGCAAACTCATCAGCTGGAAGGTCATAAATCAGAACCGGGCCATGGCGGTCGGAGATTACGAGATGAGGGTGAAGGCCAAGATCCACGCGGGAGATTTGGTCAGCCGAAACGGCGGGCTGTCCCGTGCCCGAGTCAGCGGAGTTTGGTGGATGCAGACTGACGAGTTGGGTTTTCTCAGATACGCTGAGCTGCCTGAGACGGGGATTCCCCTGAGCGAGATGAAGGGATACAAGCCCGTGGAGGATCCCGCGAACTCTGAGCCGCCCGCTTCGAGTGGCGGTGGCGGAGGCTGCAATGCCACCTGGCCCGGCCTGACGGCCCTGGCCCTGTTTGTGGCCCTTGTCCTGGGAAGGCGCAGATAGGCCGGAACCGTTTCCCAGGGGGCTGAGGCGTTTTTGCAGTTTTAAGAGGGAGCGGAGGGTAGCCGTCCTGTAGGGCGGCCCCCTCTGTTTTTGAGCGCCCGCATGGAGGCGAACGACTTTTCTCAGGGGAGTCTATCATAATGAAGAATAAAAGTGGTAAGGTCTTGAACTTGCCAAACATCTTGAGCTTGCTGCGGGTTTTCCTGGCGCCGCTGGTACTCCTGTTCCTCACCCTCAACGTGAGTGGCCCGGTGAGCTTTCTGGTTTTATGGGGACTTGAGGCTCCGACCTGGGGGGATATCCTGGCGGGTGGTGTCTTCATCGTTGCGGCCATAACGGACTCTCTGGATGGCTATATCGCCCGCAAGAGGCGCCTGGTGACGAACCTGGGGAAGTTTATCGACCCCCTGGCGGATAAGGTCCTTGTCATCGCTGCCATGCTTGCCCTCGTGGAGCTCCACCGGATCCCCTCATGGATCGTCCTGGTCATTATCACCCGCGAGTTTGTGGTCACAGGGCTGCGGCTGGTCGCTGCGGCGGAGGGGGTCGTCATAGCCGCCTCCAAGGGCGGCAAGCTCAAGACGGTGCTCCAGATAGTGGCCCTGACCCTGCTGATCCTGAAGGTCCCGGGGGGGATGATCGTAATGTGGGCAGCGATGATCCTGACCGTGTGGTCCGGCATGGAGTACCTCATCGGAGGCAGCAGGCTTCTGATGGATTCCTGAGGAGGGCGGATTGAGGGACGACTGAAGTGTTTGGGGGTGTTTTGCGGTGGTTTGTATGTGGGATTGGGGGTCCCTGCTCTCGGGGCTGTCGCTGGCGATGGACGCTTTTGCAGCCTCCATCTGCGTTGGGGGCTGCATTACAGGGTCCGTCAGGGCCCCGGCCCTGCGCATGGCCGGAGCCTGCGGTTTTTTTCAGTTTGTCATGCCTCTCTTGGGGTGGCTGTTGGGATCGTACTGCGCCGACCTTGTCGCCTCGTTCGATCACTGGCTGGCGTTTATCATCTTGGCCTGCGTGGGGGGAAACATGGTACGCAGCTCCTTTAAGGCTGAGGACTCCTGTCCGGAGGATGATCCGACTCGCTCCTTCAAACTGCTCTTTTCCCTGGCTCTGGCCACCTCCATTGACGCCTTTGCTGTGGGGGCGAGCTTCGCCTTCCTAAAGCTCTCTGCCTGGCCCCTCTCGGTCATAGCCGGGGTCTTCACTTCCCTGCTCTGCGCTGGGGGCGTCTGGCTGGGGTGCGCCGTCGGAGGCAGGCTGGGCAAGAGGGCGGAGCTGGTAGGGGGGCTATTCCTGTTCGGGCTGGGGAGCTTCATTCTGGTGACGCACCTGAACGGGGTGTCCTGAGCCGTGGCTTTTTACGCTTACATGCTGCGATGTCGGGATGGCAGCCTCTACTCGGGCTGGACCAACGACCTGAAGAAGCGGCTCAAAGCCCACAACGAGGGCTGCGCTAGCCGGTACACGAGGTCGCGCCTGCCGGCGGAGCTGGTCTACTTTGAGGCTCTCCCCACGCGCGAGGCCGCGATGAGACGCGAGTGCGCCCTGAAGCGCCTGACGCGCTCCGCCAAGCTGGCCCTTATCGAGGGCTGGGAGCCCGATGCGGCGGAATCCCTGCGCTAGTACCCGTTCAAATAACAGGGAAATGGTTGGGCGATAACTGTTTTTTTATTTGCCGTCTCCAATTACATAAAAATCTATTGACAAGCGTTTTAAACACGCGTTATCTTGTATCAGAAAGGGGGAAGGGGATGAGGAAGGTGGAGATTAACCGCGACAAAACGTATTCCTCGTCGGAACTTATCAAGATACTTGAAGCGGACGGCTGGCAGATTCACAAAGTCGAAGGAAGCCACCACCAGTTCAAACATCCGACAAAAAAGGGAAAGGTCACAGTGAAACATCCGGACAAGAACGTCCCACTTCCCACGACACGAGCAATATGGAAACAAGCGGGGCTGCTTTAGCAAATAAAAAATTTATAAAAAAGGTGATAAAAGATGAATAAAAAACCGGATAGATATCGTTACCCGGCATTTTTGGGCCTTGATGAGACCACCGGGCGCTATTATATCCTTTTTCCCGACCTGCCCGGCTGTACCACGACGGGCGACACTGAGGATGAGGCTTTGGCCTGTGCCCGGGAGGCGCTGTCGCTCCACCTGTTCGGGATGGAGGATGACGGCGATGAGATCCCCGCCCCCAGCCCTTTTATGGGGCTTGCAGGAGAAAACGGGGAGGCAGTTGTTCTCATTGATGTTTGGATGCCTTCGTTCCGGGAAAGGATGGAGACAAAGGCCGTCAACCGTACCGTCACTTTGCCGGGCTGGCTCGATAGAGAGGCCAAAACGGCCGCTTTAAACTACTCCCAGATTTTACAGGATGGAATTATGGAGCGGCTTAATATCAGTCGCCAGGTGTCAAGGTTTTTAGGAAACCGCTGAACCAGTCGATTTGCACCGTCCAGTCGCTGTTTGCCTCTCAGCCGCGCGAGTCCGCGCTTTGCGGGCAGAACTCGGGGACCAGCCGCTGCAGTGCGGCGAGCGCCGACTCGGAATCCTTCAGCCCCTCCTCCAAGGCTCGATCAAGGTCGAGGTCTGAGTCCGGTCGGGAGGAGAGAGGGATGGCGAAGACCTTGGAGTGCGAGGTCGGGTGCACGGCGCTTAGGTCGTAAAAAAGCTCCTCCTCCAGTTTTTCGCCCTTCCGAACTCCCGTGAAGACGATGGGGATGTCTCGGTAGGGCTCGTAGCCATGGAGCCGGATCAGGAGCTCGGCCATCTCAAGGATGGGCACGGGTTCCCCCATATCCAGGGCGAAGAGCTCTCCACCTTGACCCATTGAGCCCGCCTGGATAACCAGGCTGACCGCCTCGGGAATCAGCATGAAGTAGCGTTTCATGCCCGGCGCTGTGACCGTGACCGGTCCGCCTTCCGCTATCTGACGCTCGAACTTCGGGATGACGCTGCCCCGGCTTCCCAGGACATTCCCAAACCGGACGGCCATGAAGGCTGTGGCGGGAAAGCGCTTTTGTTCCTGCTCCAGCATCATCTCCGCCACGCGTTTGCTGGCCCCCATGATGCTTGAAGGGTTGACGGCCTTGTCGGTGGAGATGAGCACCATGCGTTCCGCGCCCTCCTCTCCAGCTGCCCGTGCCACGACTCGGGTGCCCAGTGCGTTGACGCGGAGCGCCTCTCTGGGCCACAGCTCCATGAGAGGTACGTGTTTGTGGGCGGCTGCGTGGAACACCACCTGAGGGCGCCTGAGCTGGAAGAACTCCCTCATGGCCCCGAGGTCCGCCACGTCGGCGACGACCGGGTGGAGGGGGATGGTGGTGTGCCCGGAGAGCTCCTCCAGGAGCAGGTAGAGTGACTGTTCCCCATGCCCCAGGAGAAAAATTTCCCGTGGCCTGTTTTGCAGCACCTGCCGGACAATTTCGCTCCCGATGGAGCCCCCCGCGCCTGTGACGAGGACGCTCCGCCCCGCCAGATAAGCGGCCACGCTGTGGATGTCTATCCTGACCGGGTCGCGTCCCAGAAGGTCGCCCAGGGATATGTTCCGCAGGCGGGAGATGGTTATCTGTCCTCCGGCCAGCTCCTTGAGGCTGGGCAGAACCCGCACCTCCACGGCCAGAGGCGCCAGGGCCTCGTAGATGGCGCGGATGCGGCTCCGGTTGACCGAGGGGATGGCGACGAGAACGATCCTGACGTTTTTCTCTTCGATCAGCCGAGGCAGCTCCTCCGTCGTCCCCAGGACCGTGAGGTCTGCGATGCACTTCCCGATCTTGTGAGGGTCGTCATCCACAAACCCCAGGGGCGCAAGCCCGGAGGGGTTGCGCATCAGGTCTCGGGCCAGGAGAGTTCCGGCCTCTCCGGCTCCGACGATGAGGACGTTCTGGCGCTCCGCCGCTCTGTTTGGGGCGAGAGTCGGAAGTCGCCATGAGATACGTAGAGCGCCGCAGAAGATCACGCCGGCTAAGAGCAGGATGACAAGGGAGGTGCGCGGCAGGAGGGCGATGGGTGCCAGCGCGTTCAGCAGGACAAAGCAGAAGGCGGCCGAGGCGTAGAGGCGCACAAAACGGACGTAGTCCTCCAGCCCGGCCTGAGGCCAGAGCACCCGATACTGCCGTCCAGCGCAAAAGAACAGCAGGGTCAGGGAGGAGAAGAGGAGGGAGATCTTGAAACAGTCGAGGATATACGGGCGAGGGATGAAGAGGGTCAGGCGTATGGCGTAGCCCAGGTAGACGGCTGCGGAGAGGAACAGAAAATCAAGGAGAGCCACGATGAAACCGTGGCTTGCTGTCCTATCCCAGGCCCGCATAAGGGCGAGGAAGATTCGGCTCATGGAGCGGAGACGTCGCGGGGCCTCAGAGGATCAGCTTTTTCCCACCGCCCGGCTGAGCGCCACTCAGTCGATCCAGCTGATCGAGTACGGCAGCCGGGGCTACGTCTATTTTGCTCTTCTGCTGCCTGGCCATGGCCTCCTGAACCCGCTTGTCGTATTCCTCAAGGGACTTTTTGAGCGTTTTGACGTCTCCCTCAATCCAGAGCATGAGGTTATCCGCCACTCCCGCCAGGGCCTCTTCGGAGGGTATCTTTTCGATCATGCCCAGCTCTTTAAGGATGCGGTGTTCCTCCCTTACGGACTCAAGCACGTCCTCTTTGGTGAAGAGCCCCTTTTTGTAGAGAACGCGGAACATGATATTGAAGCGGCTCTTCTGGCTTTCCGCGTCCATTGCCATCCCGTCCACACGGGCCAACAACATGGACAACAGCTCGTCCAAACCTATCTGCATGGCCATCTGATTTCATTCCTCCTCGAAAATTTCCGAACTGCGAGCTCGTTAAGGAAGCGCCGGGCAACCAGCGGTTCCTCTCAAGAATATTAACCAACCTGGGGCTGCACCCCAAGCCCGCGGCGGGACTGAGCCTCAACCCCACGAGGCCTGACAGAGTTTTTGGACTCCAGGAGGCACAGCGGTGGTTGGACGATACAAAGGACTGAATCGGCGCTTCCCGATCAGGCAAAGTCAAACGCGGCGCGGCTTATTATTCTAGCACAAGGGTGCTTTTTCAGGCTCCGCATTCTCTTGGGGTCGGGTGCTTCCCGGGTGGGCCTGCGAGCTTCGTCTCAGAAATCTATAGAGCTATAGAGGCCTTCCTGGTATTTAATCGGCTCTGGCTTAATGGTATAATACGCCCGTTCAACAGGTCGAAAGGGGTAGAGAGATGAGAACGGAGTTGCTGGGGCAGGAGAAGAACATCATCAGGGTCAAGGTTGAGTTTGAGGCGGAGGATTTTGCAAAGCATCTCGCTAAGACCGTCCGCGACTTCTCGAATCAGGTCAATATCCCCGGGTTTCGCAAGGGGCACGCCCCCCGTAGGGTTATTGAGATGCGATTCGGGCTGGATACCCTTCACACCGAGACCCTTGAGAACATGCTTCCGGGCGCGATCCAGCAGGTAGTTGACGACTACGAGCTGGATATCATAGATGACCCCGCCCTGAGCCTAGGGGAGATCAAAGAGGGGGAACCCGTCAGTTGTGAGCTGACGTTTGAGGTCATGCCGGAGGTGGAGCTCTCTGCTCTGGAGGAGATAGAGGTGGAGCGGGAGCTTCCCGCGGTACCGGATGAGAAGCTGAACCCGACCATCGAGGATCTCAGAAGAAATGCCTGTCGCTTTGAGCCTGTGGAACGCGAGGTGTGCGACTCGGACGTCGTCGAGGTCACCTTCCTTACTCAGGTGCTGGAGGCTGACCGGGAGGAGAGCACTCCTCAAAAGATCGAGATAGACCTTGCCGACGAGGCAGTCCGCCGCGAGGTGCGCGAGGCCCTTCTGGGGAAGAGTGCGGGTTCGAAGGTCGAGACGGAGTTTGACGTTGAGCCCGACTACCAGGATCCGAGCGTTGCGGGAAAACGGGTCCGTTACAAGATGACGGTCGAGATGGTCAGGGAACGAGTTTTGCCGGACTTGGATCAGGACTTCTTTAAAAAAGTGTTGGGTGAGGACACGCCTGTCGAGACGGAGCATCAGTTCCGTGAAGAGGTGCGCAAACGGATGCACGAGCGCATCGCGGATCTTTCCCATGCCAGGGCCCGGGACGAGGCGGTTTCCATCCTGACCGAGCGTTCCAGCCTGGAGGTCCCAGAGACTCTTGTGAACCGCCAGGTCGCGATCCTGCGAAAAGAGGACGAAAAAGACGCCCAGGAACGTTTTGGAGTGAGCCTTGAGGAGATCCTCAGCAATGCTTCCACGAGAGAGGGGGATTACCTTCAGGAACTGCGGACTAAAGCCCGGACCATGGTCCGTCGTTCTCTGGTGCTGGACGCTCTTGGAAAGAGGGATGATATAAGCGTCTCCAGGGAGGAGCTTGAAGCTGAGCTGGATCGCCGCGCTTCCATGATGGGTGTTACGAAGGAGGTCCTGCGAGGCGCCATCCTCAGGGACCGGAACGCGATGATGCGTTTGGCGGACAGCCTGCGTTACGATAAGATAGCGGAGCACGTCATGAGCCGGGTCAAAGTGAAGGACGTGGAAAAGCTTTCAGCCCCTCAGCAGGGCGTGGAGAGTTCGGAGCAATAGAGGGAGACGTTGATGTCTTACTATAATATTCCTTATGTCATCGAACAGACGGGGCGTGGAGAGCGCTCCTACGACATCTATAGCCGCTTGTTAAAGGACCGTATCATCTTCCTGGGGACGTCCATTGAGGATCAGGTTGCCAACGCCATCGTTGCGCAGCTACTCTTCCTGGAGAGCGACGCCCCGGAGAAGGACATTCATCTCTACATCAACAGCCCTGGCGGAGTGGTGACGGCGGGCCTGGCCATCTACGACACCATGCAGTACATTAAGAGCCCGGTCGCCACTATCTGCGTAGGGTTGGCGGCCAGCGCTGCTGCGCTGCTTCTGGCGGGTGGGGCCAAGGGTAAACGCATGGCCCTCCCCAACGCGGAAATAATGATCCACCAGCCCCTCGGCGGCGCCCGAGGGCAGGCCAGCGATATTGAGATTCACGCGCGTAACATCCTGAAGATGCGGGACCGCCTGAATCAGATCCTGGCGGCCCACACCGGCCAGCCGGTGGAGAAGGTAGCCCAGGACACGGATCGGGATAACTTCATGACGGCCCGGGAAGCGATGGGCTACGGCCTGATCGACTCCGTCATCACGAACCGGGAGTAAAAAACGGCCCCGGCCCGCGGGGCCCCAGCGTTTTATCGACTTGGAAGGGCGCAGGGGGCTGACCCCGCTGCGCCTATGTGTTGTGTTTTCCCTTATGTGTCTCAGGCGCGCGAGGGGAGTTCGAGGGGATGGGCGGAACCATCTCCGGAGGTGGCTTTGGGAGGGTTTTGCCTTGAAGAGGATCAATAAAAGAGAGACAGAACAGAAGGACATTTACTGCTCGTTCTGCGGCAAGTCGCAGGACGAGGTCTTTCGCCTGATAGCGGGTCCTGGTGTCTGGATTTGCGACGAGTGCATTGAGCTTTGCAACATCATCCTGGCGGACGAGAGGAGGGGAAAGGGGAAGCAGGAGGCCAGGCCCCCGAGCTTCTCCAGGGAGGCGAAGGAAGCGGAGCCTCTGCCCCTCATCACGCCCCGTGAGATGAGCGACTTCCTCGACCAGTACGTAATAGGTCAGAGCCTGGCCAAGAAGGTTGTTTCCGTAGCAGTCTACAACCATTACCAAAGGGTGAGGAACAACCTTGAGCTGCGCGCTTCGGACGTGGAGCTGCAGAAGAGCAACGTGCTCCTGCTGGGCCCGACGGGCTCGGGAAAGACCCTGATAGCCCAAACCTTGGCGCGGAAGCTCAATGTCCCCTTCGCCATTGCTGACGCGACGACCCTCACGGAGGCGGGCTACGTGGGCGAGGACGTCGAAAACATCCTGGTGCGCCTGCTCCAGGCCGCGGACTACGACCTGCCATCGGCAGAAAAGGGCATCATCTACCTTGATGAAGTAGACAAGATAGCCCGCAAATCGGAGTCTGCCTCCATCACCCGCGACGTCTCCGGTGAGGGGGTGCAGCAGGCGCTCCTCAAGATCCTGGAGGGTGCTGTGACGAACATCCCGCCCAAGGGGGGACGCAAGCATCCGCATCAGGAGTTCATCCAGATGGACACGTCCAACATCCTGTTCATCTGCGGCGGGGCCTTTGAGGGAATAGAGAGTATTGTGGCACGGCGCGAGCTGCAGAAGTCTATGGGGTTTGGCGGGGAGCTGATGAATCATGGCTCCGAGAGGCGTTACGATATTGTAAGCAAGATTCAGCCCGAGGACCTCATGGCCTTCGGCTTCATCCCCGAGCTGGTTGGGCGCATTCCTGTCCTGGTGGCTCTTGAGGAGCTGGACGAGGACGCTTTTGTGCGTATCCTCCAGGAACCGCGCAATTCTCTGGTGAAGCAATATCAGAAGATCTTTGAGTTGGAGGGTGTCCGGCTCGACTTCACTCCCGAGGCCCTGTCCCTGGTTGCAAATAAGGCGGTCAGGAAGAAGACGGGCGCGCGGGGCCTGAGGACCATCATGGAGGCTCTGATGCTGGACCTGCTCTTTGAGCTCCCCTCTGCCAAGGGTAAAACGGACTCCATCCTGATAACGCCGGAATTCATCGAGCACAAAGTCTCTGCCGATGAGCTTCTGGCGGCCGACCAGGAGGTCGCCTGAAGTGCCTGAGAAGAAGGGCGGCAAGGCGTCGGCATCCTTCGAGGAACTCGACGGGGTGAAGGCGCTGGAGATGGAACTATCTGAGGACGAACTGTCGCGGCCCGTGCTTCCGGTGCGGGACGTGGTGCTGTTCCCGGGGGTGATCGCGCCCCTCTTTGTGGGGCGCCCCCGCTCCCTCCGTGCCCTGGAGTACGCGTTGCTGCACGACAGAGAGCTTTTTGTCGTAGCTCAGAGGGACAGCGCCCCGGACGAACCCGAGGTCGAGGACCTCTACGAGGTGGGTACCCTCTGCAACGTGCTTCAGATGGTGCGTATCCCGGACGGGACGACCAAGGTGCTGGTGGAGGGCATGGCCCGCATGAGGGTCCTGGAGTACGTGAGGGCGGACGGTCGGCGGGAAGGGGAAGAGGCCCTGATGGCTTCCCTTGAGTCGATGCCCTGGCTCAACTCCGACTCCAAGGACTTGGAGCCCTGGCGTCGCCGTGTCCTGGAGGCTTTCGAGCGCTACAACACGCTTCAGCCCCGTATCCCCAACGAGGTCATGGGCTCCATCCTGGAGCTGAACGACCTGGAGCAGCTCATCAATCTGGTGGGGGCTCACATATCGGTCCGACTTGAGATGCGGCAGAAGCTCCTGGAGATCCAGGACATGGAAGCGGCCTTTTCTTTTCTGCTGCACCTGCTCCTGGAGGAGATAGACATTCTGGAGCTGGAGCACGACATCCAGAACCGGGTCCGCTCTGCCGTGGACAAGCAGCAGAAGGATTTCTACCTGCGCGAGCAGCTCCGCGTCATCCAGAGCGAGCTGGGCGAGGGAGGCGAGGACGATGAGCTGGAGCGTTACTCCCGGGAGATAGACGCCTCGGCCATGAGCGAGGAGGCGCGGGAGAGGGCCCGGAGGGAGCTGAACCGTCTCAGCCGGATGTCGTTCGTCTCTCCCGAGGCTTCGGTTGTGCGTACGTATCTGGACTGGCTCCTGGACCTCCCCTGGGGCGTCCGCACGCAGGACAATCTGGATATCTCGCGGGCTGAGCGGATCCTGAACCGCGACCACTATGGGCTGAAGCAGGTGAAGGATCGCATCCTTGAGTTCCTGTCCGTCCGGCGCCTGACGGAGGGGAAGGTGAGGGGCCAGATAATCTGCTTTGTGGGCCCACCCGGGGTGGGCAAGACTTCGCTGGGCCGTTCCATCGCCGACTCTCTGGACCGGAAGTTCGTCAACCTATCCCTGGGTGGGGTCCGGGACGAGGCCGAGATCCGGGGGCACCGGCGCACCTACATCGGCTCCCTCCCGGGCCGCATCATCCAGAAGCTGGCGCGCGCCGGAAGCTGTAACCCCGTCATTCTGATGGACGAGCTCGACAAGCTGGGTAATGACTTCCGAGGCGACCCGGCCTCGGCCCTCCTGGAGGTCCTGGACCCGCAGCAGAACAGCCATTTTGCGGACCATTATCTGGAGGTTCCCTTTGACCTGAGCGACGTGCTCTTCATCACGACGGCAAACGTCACCCATACGATCCCCAAGCCGCTCCTGGACCGCATGGAGCTCATCCGCCTGCCCGGCTACCTGAACGATGAAAAGGCGCAGATAGCGCGCCGACACCTGTTCCCCCGTATCCTGAAGGACCACGGGCTTACCAGGGAGGATCTGAAGATCACGCCTGCCGCCTTGAGGAGGATCATCTCTTCCTACACGCGGGAGGCCGGGGTCCGGGGCCTGGATCGGGCGCTCTCGACCGTAGCGCGCAAGGTAGCCCGTAAAATAGTGGCGGAACAGGACAAGGGCGGGAGCCTGGAGCTACCCGTCGAGGTGCCGATCTCCGAGCTCTCCGAGTACCTGGGCGCCCCTAAGCTCTACGACACGCTTATTCCCAAGGACTGGCAGAAGGGCAGCGTCGTTGGCCTCGCCTGGACGGAATCCGGTGGCGACGTGCTGACCATTGAGGCCGTGATCATGAAGGGGAAGGGCGGACTGCTCCTCACCGGGAACCTGGGCGACGTGATGCAGGAGTCCGCGAAGGCGGCCGTCAGCTTCCTGCGCTCTGAGAGCAAGGAGCTCGGTCTCACGGAGTTCGAGTGGGACACGACGGACATCCACGTGCACGTGCCGGAGGGCGCGGTCCCCAAGGACGGACCTTCCGCCGGCGTCACGATGGCGACGGCTATTTTCTCCGCTGTCGGCGGCGCCTCCGTGCGGCCCGGCATCGCGATGACGGGTGAGCTGTCGCTGAGGGGCCACGTGCTCCCCGTCGGGGGCATCCGGGAGAAGATCCTGGCGGCCAAGCGCTATGGGCTCAAACGGGTTATCCTGCCTAAGGCTAACGAGGTGGACGTGAAGGAGGTCCCGGAGGAGTACACCAAAGGGATGACCTTTGACTACGTGGCTGATGTCTTCTCCGTGTTCAGAAAGGTGCTCTCGAACTAGATGGCGTGGAGGGCGACGGTCGAGGCGACCAGCTTCAGAACCGAGCAGTTCCCGCCTGACGGGACGCCCGAGATAGCGGTCGTCGGGCGTTCAAACGTCGGCAAATCCAGCCTGATCAACGCGCTCCTGGGCCGGAAGCTGGCCCACGTGGGGTCGACGCCGGGCAAGACGCGCAGCATCAACTTTTATGCCGTCGAGGCGCCCTTGAGCTTCCGCCTGGTGGACCTGCCGGGGTTTGGCTACGCCTCGCGCAGCAAGTCCGAGCGAAGGCAGTGGTCCCAGCTCGCCTCCGCCTACGTCGAGGGGAGGAGGGGGCTGCTCCTGATCTGCCACCTGGTCGACTTCCGGCACGGGCTCCTGGAGAACGACCGTCTGCTTCAGGAGTGGCTGGCAGCCCACGGCAGGGAGGCGCTCGTGGTGTTCACAAAGGCCGACAAGGTGGCGAGGGGCAAGCGCCGATCGACGCTACACCAGTACGTCCGTGCGGGGCTGAGCTCCGTGGACGTCCCTCTCATCACCTCCGCCACGGAGCGCGCCGGGCTTGAGGAGCTGCGGACCTTCATAGAAAAGACCCTTGCCCGCGCGACGGGTGGAGGGGCGGAGCCCCTTGAGGGACCAGCCTGATTCATTTTGTCTTTGTTTGTCTTTGTTTTTCTTTTTTCATAATTTTTTTATTTTTTCCGCATTTCCCGTGGTTGAAAAAGAAAGTTCAAGGTTCAAGGTTCAAAGATATTTCAACCCTTAATTTGAACTTTATAAACTTGATAACTTTGAACTGTTCTTTTTTGTGTCTATCCGTGGTTCTTTTTTAGTGGATTTTTTTCGAATTTTCGACTTTTAGTCTGTGCGAAGCTTGAGTTATTTTTGTCGAGGGAGCGCTTTTGGGCTTGTCCCTGTCGATATCTGAGAGAAAGACGGAGGGGTCTGGGATCATGAAACGGGAGAGAGAACTGGCGAAGGGATACACGCCTGAGACGCTGGAGGAGAAATGGTACTCCGACTGGCTTTGCAAGGACCTTTTTGATGCGGAGACCGACTCTTCAAAGCCTCCGTTTTCAATAGTTATCCCGCCGCCGAACGTCACGGGCTCCCTTCACATGGGGCACGCCTTCAACAACACCTTTCAGGACATCTTGTGTCGGGCGCGGCGTATGCAGGGCTTTAAGGTTCTCTGGCTGCCCGGCACGGACCATGCCGGCATCGCTACACAGAACGTCGTGGAAAAAAGCCTGGCAGCCCAGGGGATAAGCCGCCATGACCTTGGTCGGGAGGGCTTTCTTGAGAAGGTCTGGGACTGGAAGAAGGTCTACGGCGACCGTATCATCACTCAGATGAAGCGGTTGGGTAACTCCTGTGACTGGAAGCACGAGCGCTTCACTCTGGACGAGGGGCTCTCAAGAGCGGTCCGGGCGGTGTTCGTCCGCCTCTACAAAAAGGACCTCATCTACAAGGGCAAGTACATCATCAACTGGTGTTCCCGCTGCCACACGGCGCTCTCGGACCTTGAGGTGGAGCACGAGGAGAGGAAGGGCCATTTTTATTACGTCCGCTATCCCTTCTTGGACGGTACGGGCGAGGTCGTGATCGCCACGACGCGTCCCGAGACCATCATCGGGGACGTGGCCATAGCGGTCCATCCCCGCTCCGAGAAGGCAGCTCTCATCGGCAAAGAGGTGCGTGTCCCTCTCACGGACAGGGTTGTCCCTATCATTGAGGACAACGTGGTGGACCCGGAGTTTGGCACGGGCTGCGTCAAGATAACGCCGGCCCACGATCCCAATGACTTCCTTGTGGGGCTGAGGCACGACCTGCCGCAGCTTCAGGTCATTGACGCCGATGGGGTGATGAACGAGAACTCCGGAAAGTACCAGGGCCTGACCGTGGAGCAGGCCCGCGTGGAGTCGGCCAAAGACCTGGAGGCCCAGGGCTTTCTCATCCGGACCGAGGAAATAGAGCATTCGGTGGGGCACTGCCACCGCTGCGGTACGACTGTCGAACCCTATCTCTCCGAACAGTGGTTCGTGAGGGCCAGGCCTCTGGCCGAGGTGGGCGTTCAGGCGGTCCGGGACGGGCGCATCCGCTGGATCCCCGAACAGTGGGACAAGACCTATTTCCAGTGGATGGAGAACATCAGAGACTGGTGCATCTCCCGCCAGCTCTGGTGGGGGCACCGCATCCCTGCCTGGTATTGCTCCGACTGCTCTCACGTGACCGTTTCCGAGACCGACCCGACCGAGTGCGAGGAGTGCGGCAGCCGGGACATCGTCCAGGACGAGGACGTCCTGGACACGTGGTTCAGCAGCGCGCTCTGGCCCTTCTCCACGATGGGCTGGCCGGACGAGACCCCCGAGCTCCGGACCTTTTATCCGACCTCCCTGTTGGTGACGGGGTTTGACATCATCTTCTTCTGGGTTGCACGCATGATCATGATGGGGCTTGAGTTCATGGACGAGGTGCCCTTCCGGGACGTCTACATCCACTCCCTCATCCGCGACGAGAGCGGGCAGAAGATGAGCAAGTCCAAGGGCAACGTCATCGACCCTCTGGACATGATAGACCAGTACGGTGCGGACGCCCTGAGGATGACCCTGGCCGCCCTCTCGACTCAGGGGCGTGACATCCTGCTCTCGCCCGCCAGGATAGAGACCTACCGGCTGTTCATGAACAAGCTCTGGAACGCCGCACGGTTTGCCCTGATGAACCTGGACGACGAACCTCAGATCATAGAGGTAGGGCAGCTCCAGCTCCAGGACCGCTGGATCCTGGAGCGCTCTACGGAGATGACGGAGCGCGTGACAAACCTCCTGGACGAGTACAACATCGGGGAGGCTGCGCGGGGGCTCTACGACTTTGTCTGGGGCGACCTGTGCGACTGGTATCTGGAGATGGCGAAGACCGCCCTCAGAGGTGAGGAGGGGGACGCCCGAAAGAAGACGGTCCAGGGCGTCCTGGAAGAGGTGTTTCGGACGACGCTGTGCCTGCTGCACCCCTTCATCCCCTTTGTGACGGAGGAGCTCTGGATGGCCTTCGGCTACGCTGAGGAGGGCTCCATCGTGAGAGCGCTCTGGCCGGCGCCGAAGCCGGAGCACCGTTTTGGCGTCTGTGGCGCGATGCGGATCGTTCAGGATGTGGTCCGGGTGCTGCGCAACCTGAGGGCCGAGGCGCACCTTCCGCCCCAGCAATGGCTGCAACGCGCGGTTATCCGCGTGGACGACCTGGAGACGGGCGAGACGCTCCGCTCTTCCCTGCCGCGTATCGAAGAGCTGGCCCGCATGAAGGGGCTGGAGGTCCAACCTCTCTCCTCTCCGCGTCCCTCCGCCTCCCTCTCTTCCGTAGTGGGGGCCTGTGAGGTGAGCCTCCCCGTGGGCGACGTGCTGGATGTCGCCTCGGAAATAAAGCGCCTGGAGCAGGAGATAGCCTCGGTGGAAAAGGTCGTGGCCGCCGGTCGGGGTCGCCTGAACAACCCCAACTTCCTGACGCGCGCGCCTGAGGCCGTCGTGGAGAAGGAACGTGCTCAGGTCGCGGAGGGCGAAGCCCAGATAGTGCGCATGGAGGAGAATCTGAGGAGCCTGAGGCAATGACCCGGGGCAGCCGGGCGGCGAGGGGAGGAGATGCGATGCTTGAACGTCTGAGCTTTCGCTTTTCAATGGTTGCCGGTAAAGTTCCGGGAAAGCTTTGGAAGGTATGTTTTTTCGCCTTGATTCTGGAGATGTTTTCGGGGTTTTTCCCCGTTCCTGCCCTCACTCCCGCCTCGGCCTCCGGGCTTGCGCCGGAGCTTCCGGCGCTTCAGGCTTTGCCCTCTCTTCCCTCTCGGGAGACCTTTGGGATGCACCGTCCTCCGGCCGTCGGAGAGTCTCGGCCTGCTCATGTGATGCCCTCCCTGGAGAAGCGGGGCTTGCGGGTGAAGCTCCAGCTTGACTGGCCGGCCCACGGACAGATATCCTCCGGGTTCGGGATGCGTCGGTTGGGGAACGTGACGCGGATGCACGAGGGGATTGACATCCCGCTCCCTGAAGGGACCCCTATCAGGGCGGCTCGTGCGGGGGTGGTCTCGGAGGCGCGTGTCTACAATGGCTATGGCAAGACCATCATCATCGATCACGGACAAGGCGTCAAAACCCTCTACGCCCACTGCTCCAACCTTCTGGTTGACAAAGGCCGGCGCGTCGAGGTTGGGATGGTCATCGCCAGGGCCGGAGGGACGGGGTACGTCACAGACACGCACCTGCACTTTGGGGTCATGGTCGCCGGCCGTTTCCAGGACCCTCTGAAGTTCCTGAAGAATCCCCCTGCCCAGCTGGCGCGGCAGCCCTGAGAATCCTAAAATATAATCCGCATAAGCGAACGACATGGCATTCAGGGTCTTGGGAAAAAACGACCCCAAAGAGCCGGTCGCCTGCTTATGCGGATGGTTTTTTAGGTGACGTGGGGCTGGTGTTATAATGCAAGAAATGCCCCCACGATTGGAACGGAGGAGGTGTTTGGCATGGCGGATGACAAGGGCGAGCTTATACATCTGGATCGGCTGAGTGATCGTTTCTTTAAGTACCTATTCGCGAGGGAGGATCATAAAGATCTTCTCATTGCCTTCCTCAATGAAGTGCTTCTGGACCTTGAGCCGGATGGGATTGCCCGGCAGATTGAGGATGTGGTTTACGGGGATCGTGAAAGCTCGCCCCTGTACCGAGATGCAAAACTCCCTCGTTTTGACGTGATTGCCACGGCGGAGGATGGGCGTGTTTTTCATGTCGAGGTTCAGGTTGCGAAGGATCAGTATTTCCTGGCTCGCACTCTTTATTACTCGGCAATGACCTACTTTCTGCAGCTGGGAGAAGGCGATGAATACGGGGCATTGGCTCCCGTTATTTTCGTGGGGCTATTGAATTTTGAGGCGTTTTCGTCGGATGCCAAATGTGGCGATGAGGACTATCACTCCCTTCATCGCATTTTGGACGTACGGGATCATCGCTGGGAGATGAAAGGGATGGAGTTCCACTTTCTGGAGCTCCCGAAGCTAAGGCGGCGTAAAGTCGGCCCCAGGACGGGGCTGGACAGGCTCTTGAGCTATCTAGGCAATATAGGAGGTGAACGAGCGATGCAGGAGCTGGCGCAAACGGATTCTCGAGTTGAACGAATGATGCAGCTGGAATCGCTTTTTAAGAAGGACAGGACCCTTTTGAGAGACTATCTCATCGCCAAGCGTGACCAAGCGGATTACGAGAACAGTTTCAAACAGGCCCGAAGTGATGGTTTTGCGGAGGGCCATGCGGAGGGCCATGCGGAGGGCCATGCGGAGGGCCATGCGGAGGGCCATGCGGAGGGCCATGCGGAGGGCCATGTGGAGGGCGAAGCAAGAGGTATCCAGCTCGGCAAATTTGAGACGGCACAAAATCTGCTTCGGATGGGATTGGACGTGGCTAAAATCATTGAGGCTACAGGTCTGACCTTGGAAGAGGTCAACTCCCTTAAGTAGGCGACCGGCTACTTTGGAGCCGCCTGGCTCCGAATGCCGTGTCGATCACTTATGTCGAAGCGAAGCCCCTTGGCTTCGTCTTCGACTCAGTAGGCGACCGGCTACTTATGCGGATAGTCTTTAGGTGTTGCGTTTAGGTTGTAAATCCAAACTCCAAGATGTAGAGTGCCTTACCCTGACGGCGGATAATGGCAAGGAGTTTGCAAAGCACAAAGAAATATCTGCGGCCCTGGGTACACCTATGTACTTTGCCCACCCTCACAGCCCTTGGGAACGCG
>JAAYOR010000196.1 GCA_012520235.1 Fretibacterium sp. | reverse complement strand
CCGTCTTCCTGGACGGAACCCGGGTTAAAGAGCTGGATGTCGAGAAGCTTAGAGGGTCCTTGACACAGGAGGCCATCGTCAACCCGGCCTTCGCGGACTACCATAATGCCCCCATGAAGGGCTTGTCCTCCGGAGGGGATGCCCTTGAGGCGTTCCAGAACTATCTGAAAGACAACAGTTACAAGGAGGTGAGCTTATGACTCAAGCTAAAAGCTACCTTTTGCAGATTAGCATTGGCCCCGTGCAGGATTTTATCTCTGCGGCGCGGCGCACGCGCGACCTCTGGTTTGGCTCCCATATGCTCTCGGAGATATCCAAGGCCGTCGCTAGGACACTCAAGGATGCCGGTGCGGACTTGATCTTCCCCCACCCGGGTGGGGACCTGTCAAGAGACTCGGACCTGAACGTCGCCAACGTCATTTTGGCGCAGATCTCCGGCACGTGGGACGACTTGGACAGGCTGGCGTCCGAGGCTCAAAAAGCCGCAGAAGACCGGTTTAAGGATTTTGCGGAGGAAACCTTCGAGAGGGTTAGAAACTTCATCGAGGAGAAGCGCTGGAGAGAGCAGCTTGAAGATGTTATTGAGTTTTACGCCGCTTGGGTCGAGCTCGCCGGGGAGGACGATTACAAGAGGGCCCGTCAAGAGGCGGCGCGGCTGTTGGCGGCGCGGAAAAATTTGCGCGACTTCAAGCCTCATAAAGGAGAGGCGGGCATTCCCAAATCGTCGCTGGACGGGCTGAGGGAAAGTGTTTTTAAGTCCTCCCGCAAGGGGTCCCGGCCGAGAGGCGTCAAGGAGGGCGAATCGCTTGACGCGGTAGGGCTCATCAAGCGGAGGACGGGGGACGAAGGGTTTCCCTCGGTGTCAAGCATCGCGGTCAATCCTTGGGTTCGCGGCGCAAGCCCTAAGACCCTTGAATACCTGAAGCCTCACTGCGAGGCCCTGGTTAAAGCCTCCGCCCTGAGCCGTGTCACGGGAATCAGAGCGTTCCCCTACGACGGGACGGCGGTTTTGGTCAGTCGGCACGCCTCTTTGGTTGAAGAGGCCGAAGGCGCTGACGAGGTTCGCAAGGCCTGCAAATCCATCGCCGAGATTCTGTCCAACTTGCCAGCCTCAAAGAGGCCTCAGGAGCCCTATTTTGCCCTTCTGGTGGCGGACGGGGACAGGATGGGCAGAGCCATAGCGAGCCTCAATGGTCTTGAGCCCCTGCAGGCGTTCTCCTCGGCTCTCTCAAATTTTGCCGCAAAGGCCCGCGAGGTCGTCGAGGCGAACGAGGGTGTCTGCGTCTATGCGGGCGGCGACGATGTGCTGGCGTTTGTGCCGCTTGACACGTGCCTGCAATGCGCCAGGGGATTGCGCGAGGTGTTTGGTGAATGCCTCAGAGACTATAAAGGGACAAGCTTGTCAGTAGGGGTCTCCATCGGCCATGCTATGGAGGATCTTGAGGACCTGTTGGCCTTTGCCCGCAAGGCAGAAAGCATTGCTAAGAAGGGGCTTGACGGAAAAGCCGAGGAAAGAGGGGAAGACCGAGACGGGCTGGCCGTGGTGGTGCGTTCCCGCGGCGGGAGCCCTGTCATGGCTCGCGAACAGTGGAAGGATGAGGGGACCGGAGCCTTTCTCTCCGATCTCTCGCTGGATGAGCGGCTGGCTTACTGGGCTCAGCTTTTTCTGACCGATGCGCTGCCCAATAAATTTCCCTATGAGCTCCGGGAGAACGTGCTTTTTTACAAAAACTGGCAAGAGGGCGACACATTGAGAAACGCGCTTCGTGAGGACATGGTCCGGGTGTTCAACCGCAAGGACGTGAACCTGAGTAAAGAGGCAAGGGCACGGGTGGAAGACTACATTCACTCAGTTCTGAACAGGGCTAGCGACATCGAAAACCTGTCGGCGGAGCTTCTCGTGGCCCAATGGGTCGCGTTTGGGGTGCGTCAATCATCAGAAGAGAGGAGGGTGTGGGCATGAGCTGGCGATATTTCAGACTCACACCTTTGAACCCATTGATATCAAGGGATTCCAGGCCGTTCGGTATGAATCAGGGGAACAGGGCCCGTTCGTTGAATTGGCTGTCTCAGTCGGTGCTTGCTGGGGCCTTCCGCACCGCCATCTGGAAGGAGGACAGCCGACTGACGCCGGAGCAGCTCAAAACGGTCGAGGTGAGCGGCGGGTTCCCGGTCCTGGGCGGCAAGGTGTACTTTCCACGTCCTCTGGACGCCCTGATCCTCTCGCAGGATGAAAAGAGGCGCCGGACGGAACTCCTCTCCGTTCGGCCGATGGAACGAGAGGGCCTGGGTGTGCGAATGCCGCTTGAGGGCATATCTCCGTCCGCCCCTGTCGATATGCCGAGCGAAGATTTCAAGCCTGAGCCGGGCGATGCCTTTTGGTCCGCGGAGACGATGACCCGATGGCTGGAGAGGGAGAATTCTAGCAAATGTGAATTTGAGCTGGACTCCCTGCCGTACCCTGCCAAGGAGGAGCGCACGAACGTGACCATCGAGCCCATCAGTGGCGTGGCGGAGGACACAAAATTATTCTCTACCGTCAACCTAAACTTCAACGTTAAGGTAAACGCGCCCATACCGTCTGAGTATTGGTTTGAGCAGTTTCAAGTGGCTGCGCGAGTGAGCTGCAACGAACACGACCTCCTGTCGGAGGAGTTTTTGGTCCCGTTTGGCGGTGAGCGCCGGCTCACCAGGGTTGAAGAGAACGACGATACGAAGTTCTGGGAGCCGTCGTCCTCCCTAATCTCAAAGGTGAAAGGCTGCAAGCGTCTGCGCATGGTGTTGGCGACCCCCGCCATTTTTTCCAAGGGCTGGCTTCCGGGTTGGCTTGAGGAAAAAGATGGAAAGGTGCTTGGAACGATTCCGTGGAGCGGTGTGACGGTTTGCCTGCGTTCGGCGGTGGTCGGTCGCTGGAGGCCGATTTCCGGCTGGAGCTACGAGAAGGGAAAGAACGGGCCCAAAGCGCTCCGGCGGATGGTTCCCGAGGGGAGCGTGTACTTTTTTGAGGTTGAAGGCGGAGAGGCGGACCTCGAAAAATTGTGGCTGAGTTCCGTCTGCGATGACCTTCAGGATCAGCGCGACGGCTTTGGTTTGGCCCTCTGGGGCCCCTGGGGCCTTTAGGCCCTCTGCAGGGAGGAGAAGGAAAGATGACTGAGAACGCTAAAACGGAAAAACGGTATTGGATTCATGCGGTGACGCCGCTTCACGT
>JAAYOR010000195.1 GCA_012520235.1 Fretibacterium sp. | reverse complement strand
CCAGTTACAGGGTGACTTTATCACAGAGCAATGACAATTTTTTCAGGAAAAGTTTGACAGAAGCTTTCCTCTAAAATAAACTATAGTTAGTTCTCATTAAGATAAGCAAAACGGGAGGGAAAATGAATATCCAAGAGTTAGAACAAACCATACGAGAAAGACTGGACACATTTCCCACCAAAACACGCCGGGTGGCCGAGTACCTCTTGGGAAACTCCTCCGAGGTGGCTTTTCAATCCATCAGTGAGGTAGCAGAAAAGCTTTCAGTCTCAAAGGCACAGCTGGTGCGCGTTGCCCGTATGCTGGGTTTTGAAGGCTACGCCGCCCTGAAAGACCTTCTCAAGCGGGCCCTTTTGGAACAGGTGCTGCCTTCCTCCATAGCCAACGAGCTACAAGAGACGCATATTCCTCAGGATTTATGCCGTCTGGAACAGGCCAACATTGAGGAGACGCTCAAAAAAATGTCCTCGGATTCTATCGTCACCTTCTGTGAGGCCGCAAAAAAAGCGTCCACCATCTATTGCATGGGCTGGGGGATATCCGCCTTGGTGAGTGAATGGTTCCACACCCGGTTCACGGAGCTAGGGCTCAAAGCAGTCCTGCTTCGACGTGGGTCCATGTCCCTTCTGGAACAGGCTCGGGGGGTAGGAAAAGACGACATGCTTATTGTCTGCGAATTACCCAGCTACGTCATTGAGGTTAAGGAGGCCGTAGAGAAAACAGCTCAAAAAGGCGTGTACGTCGTTACCCTAACGGATACACCTGCAGCTCCCATCTGCAGCTATGCCGACCTTTCTTTCTTCGTCGGCGACACATCGCCCACTTTTGGAAGCAGCCTGATAGGCCCCATGTTCGCAGTGCATGTTCTTACCTCCGTTCTCTCCTACAACTTGGGGGAGGAGGGCGTGAGGGCCCTGAGCGAACAAAAAGAGGGGCTCCACGATGAGCGCATCTATTACCCAGCTTATGGGCTGCGATACTGACGCGCCTTGGGGATAGAGCTGGTCCCGCCTGCAGCGGGCAAATAGAGTTAGCACGTCAGGAGGGAGGCAATTGGAACTCTTTGGGTACTTTTGTGTTGTCACGCTTATCCTGGCAGTAGGAGATCTCGTCTCAGCTAGGACCCGAGGGGTACTCCCTGCGCTTTTTGTGGCCTCTGCCCTTTTTCTTTTCGGGTTCTGGTCAGGGTACCTCCCCAAAAACATCGTGCAGGAGGTCGGTTTGGGCGCTCCCCTGGCTGATTTTGCCATGTCTCTCATGGTCGTCCAGATGGGCAGCACGCTCAGCCCCCGACGTCTCATCGCCGAGTGGCGTTCTATCGCGATAGCAGCGTCAGGACTCGCAGGAATGATCGCCTTTTTGCTAATCTTCGGACGCATGCTCATCGCCTGGGAAACCATTGCCGTCGCAGCCCCACCTCTGACCGGAGGCTTGGTCGCCGCAACCATGATGGTTCAAGCCGCAACTGAGCGAGGGTTTTCCAGCCCGGCCGTCCTGGCAACGGTTATTTATGTCCTGCAGGGGTTTCTCAGCTACCCTCTGACTGCTTGGCTTCTGCGCCTGGAGGGAAGACGCCTCCTGGAAATACGACGCACCGATCCCCATCTCCTCCGGGCACTTCCGGAGGAGAGCCCTTCCGAGCGAGTGCCCTTTTTCTCAGCGCTCCAGCAGACAACACCTTTCACTCGCATCGCCCTTATTGCGCTGGTGGCGTTGGCAGCCACAGGAGCCAGCGGCATGCTGGAGGCCCTTTTAACGCGGATATCCCCCGCGCTCAAGGTTTACACGCCTCATCCCTTGGTCCTCTGTTTTTTATTCGGCTGCCTGGCCACGCGCTATCGTATTACAGACAGACGTCCTCTGGCACGCACCTCCTCCATAGGGTTTCTGGCCATCATTCTGACCGCCCATGTCATGAGCTTTTTACAGGGAGCGACACCCGGAATGATCCTCTCCTCCCTCTATGAACTCCTCGTGGCCATAGGCGTCGGTGCAACGGGATTGCTCTGTTTTGCAGCTGCATCCAGCAGGTTCTTCGGTTACTCCATCCCCATGGCCGCAGCCCTCTCTCTGACTGCCTTTTCGGGGTTCCCCCAGAACTTCCTCCTGGCTGACGAGTCCGCACGGCACCTGTCAGAGAACGCGGAAGAGTATGACTTCCTGATGCAACACACCCTTCCGCAGATGCTGGTCGGAGGCTTTGTCACAATCATGATAGCCTCAGTTGTCATTGCTGAGCTCTTCGTCCGCATTCTGGGGTAGGCGGATATTACAGAAGAACAGTTCAAAGTTATCAAGTTATAAAGTTCAAAGTAGGGGTTGAAACATCTTTGGACTTTGATCTGTTTTTTACTTTGAACCTTGAACTTTGAATTGTTTTTTCACCCATCTCCAAGCCCTAACAAGCCAGCCCAGATGGCGTTCCCTACCCTCATCCCGGCCGCTGTCAGGGTAATTTTCTCCTCGTCAAAAAAAACACAGTGAGAGGGTACCTCCTCCCTCAGGAAACGCTCTATCTCATGCAGCATGGGGTTTCCCCAGGCTGCAGCAAACCCGGCCCTTGGGATTCCCCAGCTGGTCCTCAAAGCCAGAATCGCTGCCTCAATGCCCTGCGCCCTTTTGCTCAGGCGCTCTCCACGTTGTTCTCTGAGAGGAAATCCCTGTCTTGCCTCCTCCAAATATAGCTCCAGCGTCTCGGCATTCCTGTAACGCAGGCCACCCCAATAACCCCAGGCTGCCGGGCCAAGGGCAAGAACATCCTGATGCCGCCAATAGGCCAGATTATGCCAGCTTTCATAGCCTTGCATCGCGAAGTTGGATATTTCATACTGTCTGAAGCCTTTGCGCGGGAGATACCACTGAGCATACCGATAAAAAGGATAACCATCGGGCAAGTCAGGGGCACGGTTACTCATCGGGGCATCCGGCTCAAGTGTCAGCTGATAGGCGGAAATATGAGATACCCCCGCACACAGCGTCAGGGACAGGGAGCGCTTCCAGCTTCCAAGGGTTTGCCCAGGGATGCCAAAGATAAGGTCCGCACTGGTCTCAAGCCCTGACCGTACGGCCCTCTCTAGCGCCTGCAAGGCCGTTTGAGCATCATGAAGGCGGCCGAGGACACGGAGCTCTCCGTCATCCAGGCTCTGAACCCCGAGACTGATACGGGTCATAAAAGAAGAACGCCAGAGCGAGGTGAGCTCCTCTCTCAAAGAGCAGGGGTTTGCTTCGACCGTCGCCTCCCTCAAAACCGAGAGGTCCCCGAGAGATGCCAGAACGCGCAACAGACTCTCCCAGTCCTGAAGGGATAAGAGGCTAGGGGTCCCTCCTCCAACGTAAAGAGTTTTAATAGAAAAAGGCCCCCAGGTACCACGAAGGCTCGCAATCTCAGCGCTCAAAGCCTCCAGGTAAAGAGCGACAAGAGCTTTATCAGGCGCGCCTCCGACGGGTAGGCTGTAAAAAGAGCAATACCCGCATTTTGCCACACAGAAAGGGACGTGAAGATAGACGGAAACAGGCCTGGGGTGCCTGCTGGGTTCAAGGTCTCCCAAGGCGCTCTCAATCCTTGTTTTCCACCTGAAGATAGGCCAAAAAGGCCTCCTGGGGGATGGAAACTTTTCCTATCTGCTTCATGCGCTTTTTGCCCTCTTTTTGTTTTTCCAGAAGCTTGCGCTTTCGGGTAATATCGCCTCCGTAACACTTTGCAAGCACGTCCTTGCGCAAAGCCTTGACGTTGACCCGAACGATGACGCGTTTGCCAATGGAAGCCTGGATGGGCACCTCAAAAAGCTGACTGGGAATGAGCTCCTTCAGGCGCGTGACTGCTGCATGGCCGCGATGGTAGGCAGCATCCTTGTGGCAGATAAAAGAAAAGGCATCGGCAGCCTCTCCGTTCACCAAGATGTCCACACGCTCCAGGTCGGAGGGTTTCAGGCCGATGAACTCATAATCAAGCGAGGCGTAACCTCTTGTCTGAGACTTCAGCCTATCGTGAAAATCGATGATGAACTCTGCCAGCGGCATCTCGTAGACAAGCCGAACGCGTTCCGGCGTGAGGTAATCCATAGAGCGATACTCGCCTCTCTTGTCCTGCACCAGCTGCATGACCCTCCCTACGAACTCCGAAGGGACGAAGATGGAGAGCCTGATATAGGGCTCTCGCACCTCTTCAATCGCTCCAAAGTCCGGAAAGTCGCTGGGACGATGGGCCTCTATCAGCTCGCCTGTTTTCGTCTCTATCTCGTAGACTACGTTCGGAGCCGTGGCTACAAGGTCCACCTCGTATTCCCTTCTCAGGCGCTCCTGAGCCACGTCCATATGCAGCAGCCCTAAAAAGCCGCAACGGAAGCCAAAGCCCAGAGCCACGGAGGTCTCAGGCTCAAAAGTGATGGCAGAGTCATTCAAACAAAGTTTTTCCAGCGCGTCACGCAGTTGTGGATAATCATCTCGTTCCACCGGATAAAAGCCGCAAAACACGACGCTCTTCACCTTTCGATAACCTGGAAGAGGCGACGGGGCCGGATTACGCGCATCTGTAATGGTGTCCCCCACCTGAGCTTCGGCCAAAGTCTTGACGCCGGCGACAACATAGCCAACCTCTCCCGGGCCCAGGCTCTCCACCGGCGTGAAGGAGGGGCGAAAGACTCCAACCTCATCCACTGAATTGGAACTTTGGGTTGCCATGAATAGGATATTCTGCCCCGTTCGCAAAGTACCACTGACGACGCGCACATAGCAGATGACACCTTGGTAGTTGTCATAGACAGAGTCAAAGATCAGGGCCTGAAGAGGCGCATCGGGGTCCCCCTTCGGCGGAGGGATCTTCTCGATAATTTTCTCAAGGATCTCGTGGATGCCTCTGCCATCTTTGGCGCTGGCCAGCAAAGCGTCGTCCGTATCCAGGCCCACCACGTCATGAATCTCCCGCTTTGCCTCCTCAGGGTGAGCGGAAGGGAGATCGATTTTATTGATGACTGGCAAAATTTCAAGGCCCTGCTCAATGGCCTGATAAGCATTAGCCACCGTCTGAGCTTCCACGCCCTGAGTCGCATCCACCACCAGCAGCGCCCCCTCGCAGGCCGCAAGAGAGCGAGAGACCTCATAGCCAAAATCCACGTGACCCGGAGTGTCGATCAGATTCAGCACCCATTTTTGTCCGTCTCGCGACACATAATCCATCCGCACCGGAACCAGCTTAATCGTAATGCCCCGTTCCCGCTCCAAAGAGAGGGAGTCCAGAAGCTGAGTTTTCATCTCGCGAGCTTCGACTGTGGAGGTCTCCTCCAGCAGGCGGTCCGCCAAAGTAGATTTTCCATGATCAATATGAGCGATAATACAAAAATTTCTGATGTTCTCCTGTTTCATTCCGCAACCCTTTCATCTGCTTCAGAAGGAGGTGTTAAGCAAAAAGCACAGAGATGTAAAAAAGGGGCTTGGAAGCCCCTTACAAAACGTCATTTCATCGACCATTCGCCATACGGAACAGGCTCCAAGTCTAAGGCTGAGACAATTTTCGAACGGCCTCAAGAAGGGTTTTGGATTCAAAGGGCTTGACTATAAAAGCATCCACCCCAACCTCTTTAGCCTTCAAGGCAACAGGGAGCGTCGAATTGGCGCTGATGAGCAAAATCTTCACCTTGGGAAGCAGGGCCTTGATCCTTCGTATGGTCTCCACGCCATCAAGTTTTGGCATATGAAAGTCAACGACAACGATGACGATGGCCTCGCCTTCTTCGAGGCTGGTCCGAAGGAACTCCAAAGCTTCCATACCGCTAAGGGCAACCCCTGCGATGACATACCCAGCTCCGGATAGGAGCATTTGAAGCATGTCCAGCATGAAGTCCGCATCGTCAACCAGGAGAACCCTTTTCAGCACAGCTTACTCCCAAGGAAACACAGGGCGGGTCAGGGTTATTTCCCTGAATCCCTGGAAACCATCGCGTTTAGTTCTTCCAGCCATCCCTGACGCATCGCAACCTCTTTCTTCAAGGCCTCCAGGCGCTCTGTCTCGGTCTTCATGACAACCTCAAGGCTGGAAGAATAAAGAGAGCCAACCTTCTTCATCTCCTCAAACTCAGCGCGTACGGACTCAAGGTCAAGGATACCCCCCTCCTCCAGCTTAGCAAGACGCTGCTCGAGCTTGGTCAGCTCCTCTCTTAGAGCCTGAGCTTCCGAAGAAACCTTTCCCTGAGTCAAGGTCCAGACGATGTTAAACAAGATCAAAATCCCCACAGCCAAAGCGATGTTGCGTTTCGTCAAAAATCGGGAGAAATCCTTCTTCCCTTTCTCGTTCTGCTTTTCCTGCATTCTGGCAGCCTCCATTTCTTTGGTTCGAGAGAATTATTCGCCTCGTCTTTTTATTGTACAATAAGTTAACTTAAAAAAAAAGGCGGCTCCTCATGGGAGGAGTCGCCTTTTGAAAACGACCTTACTGAACCTCGACTTCAGCGCCGGCCTCGGCGAGCTTATTCTTGAGCTCTTCCGCCTCTTCCTTGCTCACACCCTCTTTAACTGGCTTAGGGGGGTTGTCAACAAGCTCTTTGGCCTCTTTAAGGCCCAGCCCGGTGATCTCACGCACAATTTTGATAACGCTTATTTTGTTGGCGCCGGGAGCTTTGTAGATAACGTCGAACTCCGTCTTCTCCTCCTCCTGAGCGACAGCGGGCGCTGCTCCCGCTGCCATCATAGGCATGGCCACTGGAGCAGCGGCAGAAACGCCAAACCTGTCCTCAAGGGCCTTCACCAGCTCAGAGAGCTCAAGAACGGACATCTCCTCAATAGCCTTGATAAAATCTTCACGGTTCATAGTATTCCCTCCTGATTTTTCCTGAAAAACAAAAACGCCACATTATACGCGATTTCCGTAAAAGTCATCCCCTCAATACAGGGCACAAACCACAAAAACCCCTCCAAAAAAAGCTAGGCAGCCTCTCCTTTTTTGTCTCGAATTTGGGCCAAACAGGTGGCCAAACCGCGCACAGGGCCAGAGAGGACCGTGACAAGGCCTGTAAGAGGGGCTGCAACGGTCCGTACCACCTGCCCAATGAGCACATCCCTTGGGGGCAGCTCCGCAAGAGCATAAAGCTGGTTCAGATCCAGGAACTCAGAGCCCAAGAGCCCTCCCTTGAGCACAAAAGCCTTTTGAGTCCTGTCGGTAGCGTAGTCTTTCAGCACCTTTGCCAAGGTCGCAGGGTCATCGTAGCAGAGAGCGTAGATGTTGGGACCCACACTGAGGGCCTTCGGGAAGGCAACCAATCCAGCCTCTTTCATGGCAATGGCAAAAAGTGTGTTTTTTGCCACTTTAAGCTCTCCACCTGCCTCTCTCACCTTGACCCTGAGAGCCGTGCTCTGGGCCACGGTCATCCCACGATATTCTGCGAGAAAGACTGCCGAAGTTTTTTCAAGCTTCTCTCTAAGTGCGGCAACCTGCTCGTATTTGATCTTTGCTGGCATGTATTTCACTCCTTTCCTCATCAAAAACAAAAACCTCGCGCACTGCACGAGGTTTTCTGCATATCCAAAGGAATATGCGCCTCCAAGAGACGCCCTTCCTCCAAAACCTCGGCAGGAAATTAAGTCCGCTCATAGAAGTTCACTTGTAAAAGAGAGGACACCTGCTGTATTCGGTTCAGTAAAGTTATAAAAAGTCAGAGCTAGTTTCAGCTCGCTATTTCCTTTGTCACAGCCAGGACATCCAACGGAATACCAGGCCCCATCGTAGGGGCCAGAGTGAGGCTCCTGATGTAGGTACCCTTCACAGAAGCAGGGCGCGCCCTTTGAACTGCCTGAATGAGGGTCTTGGCATTTTCAAAAAGCTGCTCGGACGAGAAGTCCCTTTTCCCGACGGCGTTGTGAATGATGCCCGCTTTGTCAACTCGGAACTCTACACGGCCGGCTTTGATCTCTCTGACGGCATCCGCCAGCTCAAAGGTGACGGTCCCCGTCTTGGCGCTGGGCATGAGCCCTCTGGGCCCTAACATCTTGCCCAGACGCCCGACAGATTTCATCATATCCGGCGTAGCGATCATAGCATCAAAATCCAACCAACCGCCCGCGATCTTTTGAACGAGGTCTTCGCCCCCCACGATATCGGCTCCGGCCTCCTCGGCCTCCTTAACCTTCTCTCCCATGGCCAGGACAAGGACCCTTTTAGTCACTCCCGTGCCATGAGGGAGGACCACCGTGCTGCGAACCTGTTGATCAGCATGGCGTGGATCGACCCCTAAACGGACGTGGAGCTCCATGCTCTCATTGAACTTGACATAGGATATTTCCTTAAAAAGCTCAATAGCTTCAAAAAGACCATAAGAACGGCCAGATTCTATCTTAGCCTCTGCAGCCCTGTAACCTTTGCTACGTTTCATGATATACCTCCTGTGGTCGCTAGCGGATAAAAATCCTGCCACTAAAAAGTCAGCCTAATCCTGGACCTCAATGCCCATGGAACGTGCTGTCCCCTCAACCATACGAATTGCAGCCTCAACATCGTTGGCGTTGAGGTCCTGACGCTTAAGCTCGGCTATTTCCCTGAGCTTGCTCTTGGAAACCTGCCCCACTTTATTTTTATTGGGAACTCCCGAACCCAAGTCCACCCCTGCCGCCTTTTTTAAAAGAACGCTGGCAGGAGGAGTTTTCAACTCGAAAGTGAAGCTCCTATCCGCATAGACAGTGATGACAGCTGGGATTATCAAACCAGCCTGATCGGAAGTTTTAGCGTTGAACTGCTTGCAAAACTCCATGATATTCACGCCATGCTGCCCCAGCGCCGGTCCCACAGGGGGAGCAGGCGTCGCCTTTCCGGCTGGCAACTGCAGCTTGATTTGCCCAACGACCTTCTTTGCCATAAAACAAAATCCCCTCTCGTAACAGCCTGTATAAAAACTGCATAAAACTCATTCCATGCGTCGCAGAGAATGAAAAATTGTCAATCAGATTTTTTCCAGCTGGAGGTGATCCACTTCGACAACGGTCTCGCGGCCAAAAACAAGGACGGTAAACTTGACCTTCCCCTTTTCAGGGGAAATTTCAACGACAGGCCCGGCCTGCCCCTCAAAAGGCCCCTCCTTCACCCGAACTGTATCACCCAGCTTCAGGTTAATCTCCAGCTTGGGCTTCGTCTCTTGTTCTTTGCCAATTCGCGCCATAATCTCACGCACTTCTTTTTCAGAGAGAGGTAAAGGATAACTGCCGGCACCCACAAACCCCGTCACTCCTGGAGTGTGCCGGACAACATACCATGATTGCTCATCAAGCACCATTTCCACCAGAACATAGCTGGGGTAGAGCTTCCGCGAAACCTTTCGGCTCTTTCCTTCTTTTACAAAGACACGTTCTTCCACAGGAACGAGCACCGTAAAAATGCTCTCCTCCATACCCATGGTGGCTATGCGTTGCTCCAGATTAGCCTTAACACGATTTTCGTATCCGGCATACGTCTGAACAACGTACCAGTGGCGTCCGCCTTGTCCCTCCATTGAAATCTCTGGGGGATTCCCCCCCATCCTCCATTCACGCGCCCTATTATGACCGGGCCGACAACCCGGAGAAAAGCCTCAGTAAGACTCCGCTAAGGAAACACTAACTTTCCCTGCTCATAAAAGCATATAAAGCAGTTAAGAACCATCAAGCAGGGAAGTTCTCCAGCATTTCCCTAAACCTTAACATGGACTCTACCCCAATCCCCACGCGCTTCACAGGACTTACTGATAAAGCTTTGGAGCTTAAAGAGGCAGAGCCGGCAAGAAACAAGAAACTCCCTAAAGGATAAGGGAGAAAAGCCAAGTCAAAAGAAAGTCAAGGAGCCCCAAATAAAGCGAGACACAAAGCGTAAAGAAAATCACAATTAAGGTCGAATACCATATCTGTTTTTTGCCAGGCCAAGTCACCTTCTTCAGCTCTGCCCTGGCCTCACGTAAAAAACTCATACCAGGCAACGACTTCGCCAGTCCCTTAGACATATGCGGCCTCCAGTCAACTCGTCAAACATGGAACTCCTGCATCAAAAAATGGCAGGCCCGGCAAGACTCGAACTTGCAACCCCCGGTTTTGGAGACCGGTGCTCTGCCAATTGAGCTACGGACCTGCGTAAAAACAACAGGAGTAATTCTACACCAATCAGCCTCGTTGTGCAAGACTCCCTGAGGCAATTTTAATTCTTAATAATAAAGTCAGCGAGGCTCCAGGGGGAAATCCTCACTTTGATTCCTTATGAATGACCGAAGCGTTGCACCACTTGCAATACTTTTTGAGCTCAAGCTTTTTGCCCTGTTTCTTCTTGTTCACGGTTGTTGTGTAATTACGGCGCTTACAGGTCGTGCAGACCAGACCAATGATATCGGCCATAAGACTCTACTCCCTCTCGTTATTTTGAAATCGTCCTGCCGGACTTGCAAGTGGAAGCCCGGAGCAAATTTAAATTTTCATCAGCTCCGGACCTCCCTCAAGCCTCATGTTCTATTTCATTATCTGGGTGACGACACCGGCGCCCACCGTGTGTCCACCCTCACGAACCGCAAAGCGAAGCCCCTCCTCCATCGCGATGGGAACAATAAGCTCAACCTCAAACGTCGCGTTGTCGCCGGGCATCACCATCTCAACACCCTCTGGAAGCTTGATGCTACCCGTCACGTCCGTTGTGCGGAAGTAAAACTGAGGCTTGTAACCCGCAAAAAACGGCGTGTGACGACCGCCCTCTTCCTTCTTCAAAACGTAAACCTCGCTCTTGAACTTCGTGTGAGGCGTCACACTACCGGGCTTCGCCAAAACCTGACCACGCTCCACCTCGT
>JAAYOR010000194.1 GCA_012520235.1 Fretibacterium sp. | reverse complement strand
CCTCCATGGAGGCTGTGGTCTCCTGAGAGAGGGCTGCCAGGTTCTCCGAGCTGGCGAAGATCTGAGAGCTGGACTCCCGGATGGAGAGTACAAAGGAGGCAATGCGCTCCCTCATGGAGGAGAGGGCCGTCTGCATATCGCCAATCTCGTCCCCTCTGACCTTGAGGGAGGGGGAGTCGGCCCGGGTGAAGTTGAGGTCTGCCATCTCGCTCAGGGAAAGCGAGACGCGCCGGATGGGCCTTACGATGCTGCGGATGACGAAGAAGATGAGGATTCCCAGGAGGAGGATGCCCAGCAAGGAGGTCAGGACGACGCGCAGAGTAACAGCGTCGGCTCTTGCTGTGATGTCTCCGTAGGGGACGACAAAGGCAAGGGACCAGGGGTTGGAGACGCCCTCGACCCGCACCGGGAGGAAGAATTTCCAGCACATCTCACTCAGTATAATGGCATACTCATCGGTTTCAAGCTCTTTTCCTGCGGTGATGGCGTCCAGGGTTTTATCGATGGCCACGAGCTTTCCCCCTTCGGTGTCCTTGAGGTTTTGCCCGATGCGCTTGGGGTCGGGGTGATAAACCCGCAGTCCCGCGTTGGAGAAGAGGACGGCAAAGCTGTTTGGAGTTGTTTTCAGGGAGGCAGTCAGCTTTTGGATGTCGGAGAGGTTGATGTCACACCCCACGACCCCCACGGTTTTGCCGTCGATCTTGATGGGTACGGTGTACTCCACGACGTACAGGGCGTCCTTCTCGTTTCCTGTGTAGGAGTAGTGGTTGGGCTCGCTCAGGACCGTTTGTCCCGAGTGGAGAGAGGCAAGGTACCAGTCTTCGGTGAAGCTCTCCTCCGTGTTGTCAAAGGTCCGGGTGATGGTGCCGCCGCTTCGGAGAAAGGTGAACTCAAAGCGTCCCGTTTTCAGGTAACCGTCCTTGCCGGCAAATTCAAGGTCCCTGCCGTCAAAGGCATTGGGCTCGAAGACCACCCAGATCGAGGCGGCTTCCGGGGTCATCTCCAACAGGTGCTTGACTATGTTCATGCCCACGTTGCGCGCGTCGGGCGTCGTGCGGTCCATCATCCCCATAAGCTGGGCTGCGGTATGGACGGAGCCTGAGACACTAACGAACTGTTTTTCCAGGTCCAGAGCGCTTCTGCGCGCTGCCTCTCTGGTGATGGCCCTGGAATTTTCTACAGCGTTAGAACGGACCTTCCAGGAAAGATGGGCGACGATGCCTCCCTGGATGAGAAACAGTGCTCCCAAGAGAAGCAATAAAACTTTTGCCTGGAGACGCAATTTGAATTTCATGAAAAACACCTTCTGTTGCTCCCTTCATTACTGGTCTTAACACATAAAAACCGTCCGCTTCGCGCACGGGGGCGCAGGACGGACGGAACGTTTTTTCTATGGAAAAACCGACCTTAACCTTAGCTTTTTATCATTCAAGAGTGTGGCACGCACGCACCACATTGTTGTCCTTTCAGGAAAAAGTCAAGGGGGAAAAGAGCCGTATTTCAGGGCAAAGGCCGTGTGCACGCGTCATCTCACCCCTCAAAAAGTTTATTTCCTTAAATAGAAAAAACAGAAAAGCGCAGAAAAAAGCGCAACTTTCTCAGAATGCCCCGATTATAAGCGCCTCGCGGCACAAGGTCAATGAGCCGAAAGGCTCAAAGCCTTATCGGGGGGTTGAAGACATGACTCTTTGTGAAAGAAGCCCGTCTGCCTCCTGAGACTCAGGGGGGTGGGATCGTTCACCGGCTCTTCAGGACAGCCTGAGTTTTGGCGGCCAGCAGGCCTGCCAAGAGGGCCTTGAGGGAGTCGGGAAGGATGAAGGGGACGAAGGCGAGTTTCATGGTGCGGACGAAGGTCATGCCGGCCTGGGGCGCGGTGACGAAGTTCATGTTGAGCCAAAAGAGAGGCAAGCCCACGGCGTAAAGCACGGCGGTGGCTGCAAAGCAGGCCAGGCTGAAACGCCACCAGGGAGCCGGTCCTTTTGGGACCAGGTATCCTGCGGTGAAGGCGGCGGGGATGAAGCCCACGAGAAAACCGAAGCTGGGAGAGAGGATGTGATGGAGCCCGCCCTTTCCTCCGGCAAAGACAGGGAGCCCCAGGAGTCCCAGGAGGAGGTAGAGGGCCTGGGAGACAGCGCCGTACCGGGCTCCAAGCAAGAGCCCGGCCATGAGTACTACGAAGGACTGCATCGTGATGGGGACGTAGGGGATGGGAACAACGATGGACGCGCTCACGCAGGTGAGCACGGAAAAGAAGGTGGCAAGCAGAAGCTTACGCAGGTTGGCCCGTTCAGGGACAGCATCTTGAGTCTGTTCCAAGGTCAGCCTCTCCATTCCTGATATTTTTACCTAAAAAGGGTCAAGGGAACAAGTTCCCTTTCGGGTGCGGGTGTGGGCGCGTGGAGAACCCACGGTTTTTAACCTGCAATCCGATACAGACAGAGTTTGCGTCATTTTTCTCTCCCAAGGTGCGGGTTGTTAACTAAATACTCCATGCAGTAGACCAGGGCGCGTTCTCCGCCAAGAGCCCCGCTCTTGGAGATGAGGGGGAGCCCGTTGAAAGGGCCACCCTTCAGGGTGAGCAGCGTGATGCCCTCCTGGATCTCCCGGGTCAGGCTGACGCTATCCGCCTTCACCCTCTGGATGATGCGAACGGCGCAGTCCCCGCCCGTTACGCAGAGCCCTCCTATCTTTGTGCGGCCCATGATCTCTCGAACGGTGTCGGCGCTCAGGTCCATGAACTGTTCGAGGTCATCGTCAGGGTAGGAGCCTCTGATGAACCGATTTCCCAGGGTGGCTATCAGCAGCACGGACTGCCCGCACCGCAGCAGGGTCTCGGCCTTGTCGGCGGCCTGAGTCCGGGCTTTGAGGAGCCCTTCCGGACTCCTGTTGTCCATCTGGATGGGGATGGAATGGGCGAAGCCGTGCTCCAGGAGCTGACGGGCCTGCCGGACGCTGCGGGGATGGGCTGTTCCGACGACGACGAGGAAGGGTCTGGGGGCCGTAGCCAGGGCCTCAGCCAACCCGACCGCCCCGACCCAGAGGACGTTCGTGATCGCGTGGGCCTTCAGGATTCCCTGAACGATGAGGCGGAGATCCTCGTCGGTCTCGGCATCAAAGCAGAAGCAGCCCTTCTTCTGCCGGAGAAGCTCTGTGATCTTGCCACTTCGGATGTCCTCAAGCGTCACATCCTGCGGGTTCAGCCCCACCTTGTGGAGGAGCTCTACTGTAGCTTCCAGACTGGCAGACTGAGAGGTGGTGACCGTCAGAGAAGACATGCGCTCCTGTTTGTCCAGGTAGACCGTTCCCTCTTCGACGGCGCGCCTCCCACGTGAGAAGGCCGGGACGACGATAGTGTGTTCAAACCCCATCTCGTGAATAAGGGCGCGTAGCTCCGTCCCGACGTTGCCCCTCAGGCCCGCCTCAATGCTTTTAAAGAAGACAGTGCTGCCTTTCCAGGGGAGCAGGTTGCGGGCCACGTTCCTCAGCTTGTTTTCGGCCTCGTCGGGCTTGTAAAAAAAAGTCTCGGTGTCCAGAGCGACGGCGGAATAACTCCTCAGGGTCCCCAGGGAGCCGGGATCCAGGGTCACGGTGGAGGAATATCCCCCGTTCATAAATTTTGTTGCCGTCTCCACAGCGCCGGTATAATCGTCGGCTACAATCACATAGTCGAACATGATGCCTTCACCCTCCACACACAAGATTTTCTCAGGGATGCGCCCTGAACCCGAGCGGACGACCGCAGGATGCCCGCTGTGATGACGCGGAACGCAGAAAGGCAATTAAAAAATTAAGCAGATAAAAGCACCGAAGCCGTTCTTTGTGCCCGAGGTCTGAACCCAAGTAAAGGCTTGAGCCCGAGGGCCTTATGGGGGCTGACACACCTTCAGGATACCGGGCCTTTTAAAGGGGGGCTCATCCTGGCCTCACTCCCTGAAGAGCGGAGCCAGGATGGATGCGACCTCTTCTCCCAGTTCCAGGGGGTTTTTTTCCTGCTCCAGCTTCCCGTCCTCCTCAGGGTTTGGTTCAGGCTCCAGTGGGATCGGTGGGAGGTCCAGCAGGACACGGAGGTCCTCTTCGGGGCCCTTCCCCCCGGACTCTTTCAGGAACCGGGTCAGGAAACGCTCCAGGACCTCACGCTCCTCTGTCTGAAAACAGAGCTGAAAGAACTCTCCCAGCGACTTAGGGTCCGGAGGGTTGCGGAGCAGCAAAGGCTCCAACGCCAGGAGCCGCTTGTGGTCGTCGGAGGAGAGGGAAAAGTAGTCGTCCAGGTGCGTCCGGTAGGTTTTGACGGTTTCAGAGGTTGAGGCGCCGGTTGCGGCACTGGCGAACTCCAGGAGCAGGGCGGATGAGTTGTAGTGATCGGAGAGCCGTTCGCCCAGCTCCAGAGGGACGAGGGCAATGGGGTCCCCCCAACGGTACTCCTTGCCCGATACGCCCAGGTCGGGCAGGACGAGATAGCCCTCCACCCTTGCGACCTCCACAATCTTCCTGCGGTCGCCGCCCCGTGCCTTTTCCTCGGGGCCTCCATGCTCAATGTTCATAACGTCTCCCAGGGCCGCAAGGTCGGTGAGCACGGGGGTCGAGCCGGTCTCCTCAGCCCCCTCCCTCTTCGGCATCTCCGCCTTCAGAGTCTGGACGAAGCCCTCCAGGTCGGGTCGGTCAGCCAGGGACTCTGCCTCCTTTGCAGCTGAGGTCTGGGTGGAGTCGAGCTGTACGGTCCGGAGGAAATCGCGCCAGACGGGGAACAGCGGGGCAAAGTCCGTCAGGTCTGTAAAGAAATCGGGCAGCTCCAGAACGGAAGCGGAAGCGCCCTTCTCTGAGGCCAGGGAGGGGTTGGTCGGAGAGCAGGCCAGGAACATGGAGGTTTTGGGCTTGCGAAGGATGAGCCCACCGCTACAGGTGTTTTTGTAAAGGGGCACGAATCGTTCAAGCAGGGCTTGCGAGTGAGGGATGAAGGGCATGTTTTCCAGCTCGCTAGGGTCCTTTTTATCCTCAAGAGCCGTCCGATACAGCAGGGCGGAGGCGCGCATGAGGGTGAAGGCCACAGCGGACGGCAGGGGCAGCTTGGTGTCCGCGTAAGGTTTCAGGATCAGGTTGAAGAGCTCTTGAGGGACCTGGGGCAAGGATCGACAGAACCCCAGAAGTTCTTCCTCCGGAAGCCATATTTTGGCTGACAGCCAGATAGCAAAGTGCGTGATTGCCTGTCGGAGGGGCTCCCAGCGCAGGAGAGGGAGCAGGCGGAAGACCTCGGCCAGACAGACACCGAGGTCGAGCTTGTCGACCAGGGTCCGGCGCTCAACGCCATAGAACCAGAGCAGAGGGCAGGAGGCATGGGGCGGAGGTTGGATGCGTCCCCCGGCCAGCCAGGTCAGATAGAATCCTCGTGCCTGGGGCGACATCTCGGCATAGGAGACGGAGCTCTCCGGCGGGAAGGCCTCGACAATGTCCTCCGAACCGGTGTCCGGGTCCGGGAACTCCACGGGCAGGGTGATGTCGATGCAGCAGGGCTCAGGCGTCTTACTGGGTCCGTCGGACCAGTAGGTGACGGGCCCGTGGAGGATAAACTCACCTATCTGGAGGCTCCCTGTTCTACCACACCACCTCAGGAGCGAGGGGTCGGAGTGGGGCTTTTGGAGCTCCTCCGAGGAGCTGTAGGAATAGGGGGAATCGGTCTTCAGGGCAGTTGGGGCCACAGTGGAGTAAGTGGCGCTATTCACCGCGCTCGGAGAGCTGATGGGCGCGGCAGACAGCACGGGGTTCAAGGGCTCAGGCTTCTCCTGAGGCTTGTGTTTTGAGATCCCTTCAGACTGGGTTTTGGGCTGAACTGGAGGCTGAGCCGTGGACTTGCTCTGCTCCGCGGGCTGGGTTTGAGCTGGGACCTGAGCCTCGGATTGAGCTGGGGGGATGAGTCCCCCGGGCGCCGTGGGTCCGGGAGTTTTGCCCGATGTCTCGGAGGCGTCAGCGACGAGAGCGTCAAAAGAAGAAGGGTGCGCGGCCCCTCCCTGCGCCCCATGGCTCTGGCCTGCGCCGTCGTGCCCGCCGTGCTTGGTTTGCCTGAAAAAAGCCCCCAGAGCCACGAAGACGACTAAGCCGATGACCAGGTACAGCACGTTTTTCCCTCCTTATGGACCTTTCGGGGGGCGCGGCGGAGCCCCGAGCGCTCTCCCTGATCTCTTCTGAATTCCTTACGTGTAGTACGGAAAGAAAAAAACGGCCGTGACGAGATTCGACGCGAACCGCCCTTCCGATTTTTGTTTTTCTCCTTTCATTATATAATAAATATCGGAAGTACTGATTGATTAAATTCGCTGCACAGGCTAAAAGTCAAAAATTCGAAAAAAAATCCGCTAAAAAAAGAACCACGGATAGACACGAATGAACACAAATAAAAAAAGAACCGCGAACCACGCGAAAGGCTCGGAAAAAACACGAAAAGGAAAAAACAAAAAGCTATCAACCACGGAAAACACAGAAAGAACAAAAAAAAGAAAAGAGATATGAAAAAAGCATGAAAAAGAAACAAAAAAAGAAAAACAGGCATGCAAACTTTCGCGGTTAATTTTGTTTTCAATATGTCATGACGTTAAAACATATTCAAAGTTTGATATATAGGTTGAAAGGAGGGTGGATTCATGGCTTGTCTGGCAACCTTCAGGACGACGAGCATGGCCTTGATGTTTGAACGCGCTTGCCGTGCCGCGGGAGTCAGCGCCCGCATCGCACCCGTTCCGCGCAAGATCTCCTCAAGCTGTGGGCTGGCTTGCGAGTTTCCCTGCGAGGAGAGGCAGAAGGTCGAGGCGGTGACTGCAGCCAAGAAGATAGATGTCGCAGCCATCCACAACATGGATCAGCTCTGAAGCGCCCCTCGGGGGCAGGATATGCTCCCAGGCAGGCGCAGGAAAACTTTCTCGGAGCCCTCCAATTGTTGTCCGTCTCACGCACAAAAGGCGTCGTCCTCATTGAGGACGACGCCTCCGGTCTGGCGCCTTATCTCGCCTGAAAGCCCAGAACTTCGACGCGGTATTTTTTGACGAAGCCGATGGGATGGTAAGATTTTTTCGCGTTGCGCAGACCGGGATTCCCCATGTCCTCCTCCCGGTTGACGATCAGGTATCGGAAGCCCTGGCGTTGGAGGAAGAGCTGGTTCAGGGCCTGATAACTCCCCGCGTATTCACTCAGGGCCTTCTCAAAGCGGATGTCGAGGGTCTGTTCGTCCAGCTGCTCGGCTATCGTGTAGCCGATGGTCCTGCCGTCCACCCTTAAAAGCGCTCCGGCGAAGGGAAAGTCATCCCACCGCTCAAGGGCACGGCGCACGGCCTTGTCCTCCGCCTCAAGGGCCAAAATCCCCTGGCACTCGTGCCTCTTGCACCACTCCTCTTGAAACTCCAGAAGCTCAGGGAAGTCTTCGGGCAGCAGAGGGAGGTATTCCCAGGAGTAGTTTGATAAAAAGGCCTTGACGTGAGCGCGTTTGTTGGCATATTTGCTGCCCTTCAGGGCCATCAGTTCTGAGACCGGATAAAGGTACTCCCACTCGTCCCTCTCCTCCAAAACGTTCAGGGAGAGCCCGGAGGCGCTTTGCAGGAGAAGCGCCAGCTCCTCGGGGATGTCCAGCAGAACGTCTCCGGGGGCAAAGTGCTGAGGGAGCACTGCCTCCCAGTTGACAGAATTCCAGTCTCCCACGGGCGAACAGAGCCCTGACTTCTGACCTCGGGACCGCAGCCAGCAGAGGCCATTGCTCCAGGCCAGGTCCATGGGGTTTGAGTCAAGCCAGCCCCACAGTGAAAAAAAGGAGTACTCCGCGCTCCTAACGGGGCAAACCCGATACAGCTCGGTGTAGCGCTCGCGATCGCTCCAGGCTAAAGGGGCAAATGAGAGCATAAAAAATCAGAACCTTCCATAAAAAACCCGACCTTCCCTAAAAGTCAAAATCCATTTTATAAAATTCATAAAAAGAGGCATCGTTCATTTAAGTATCTTAATAGGAAAAGCAGAGATTTGAAAGAGCCGATTGAGGGATGAGGGCGAAAAATGAGAAAAGGGTCAAGGAAACTCAAACTCCTCATAAGCAGGCGGCCGGCTACTTTGGGGCCGTTTTTCTCCAAGGCCCCGAATGCCGTGCCGAGTAGCGTAGCTAAACCTACGGGCTTCGCCCTTCGGTCCTGCTCAGTTTCTTCATCAGATGACGTAGATTAGCGCAGGTTAAAAGCCAGAAGCTCTTTAACCGCGAAAGTCGCGAAAGTTTGCATGCCCTGTTTTTCTTTTTTTGTTTCTTTTTCATGCTTTTTTTATATCTCTTTTCCTTTTCGTTTTTTTCGCGTGGTTCGCGGTTCATGAAGTGAGTCCTTTTTTAGTCTGTGCGAAGTTTGAGGTTGAAAGAATTAAAAAACGGCCCCCTCTTTTGCGGGGCCGCTTCAACCTCAGGAACGACGAGATGTGAAAATCCTCTTACTTTGCGGACTTTTTCTTTGTCGCCGAGAGAGCGAGGACCTTTTCTTTGAGGTCTTTGCCGGGACGGAAGACGGGAACTTTCTTAGCAGGGATCTTCACGACTTTCGTGGGGTCCTGAGGATTGCGGCCCTCACGCGCAGCGCGGTCCTTCACCTCAAAGACTCCGAAGCCGACGAACGTGCATTTCTCTCCCCGGGCAAGGGCGCCCTCTATTGAGGCGAACACCTCTTCCACCACGGGAGCGACGTCCTTTTTCTTCAGTACGAGCTTCTCTGCAATTCCATCAATAAGTTCAGCCTTAGTCATACCTTACACCTCCATTAAAGGATTTTTCTGCATTTTATCAGCCTTTGTAAATTATGCAAGCCCCTGAAGCCCATAAAATGACATTGCGAGGCTCTTTTGAGCTTTTTTTAAGGGTTTGGAGGCCTTTTATTTGAAAAATAAACCTTAAGACCTATGTTTTATGGGCATTGAGAGACTGTTGGTCAATCGCTCGCTCTGCCTTTTGGAGCCTGAGGTTTCATCGGGAACCCACGCAAGGCACACGGGGCCTGCCGGGCGTAGAGAGATCGGGGGCGCACGTCATCCATGACACAGAAAAAAGACCCTGACATCCCGTAACAGGACATTTTTTGAATGTATGGGGCTGTTACTTATCTGTAACAAAGAAGAAGCCGTCCTGTCGGGGAGGTTTGTTATCCTGAAACTGCGAAACAGAACAGAGGTTAAATAAGTCAACAGAAATTGAGGAGGATGAAAGATGAAAAAGAAGTGGTTTGCAGCTTTGGTCATGGTAACGCTCCTGTGTGGCGGTGCTTTTGCGGCCGAGGAGGGGAAACTGGTCATCAACGGTTCTACGACGATCCTTCCCTTTGCCCAATTGGCATCTGAGCGGTTCATGGAGAACCATCCGCAGGTCCGGATTTCCCTCTCTGGTGGCGGCAGCGGCAACGGCATCAAGGCCCTTATAGACGGGACGGCGGACATCGCCAACGCCTCTCGTGCCATGAAGGACAGTGAGAAGGAGAACGCAAAGAAAAATGGCGTGGAGCCTTTTGAAACGGTCGTAGCCCTGGACTGCATCGTGGCCATCGTCCACCCTGAGAACGAGGTCAAAAACCTTACCCTGGAGCAGCTCAAGGATATCTACACGGGCAAGGTGGAGAACTGGAAAGAGGTTGGCGGCGCGGATTCTGCCATCGTGGTGGTCGGCCGCGACTCAAGCTCCGGCACCTACGGGACCTGGCAGGAGATGGTCGTTGAGAAGGGCGACAGCAAGGATAACAAGAGCCGCGTGACGGCCAAAGCTCAGGTTGCGGCTTCCAGCGGCGCTATGCTGAGCACCGTGGCGGGCAACAAGTTTGCCATCGGTTACGACGGGATTGGCTACGTGGACAAGACGGTGAGGGGCCTGGAAGTGGGCGGTGTGGCTCCCACAGCTGAAAACGCTGAAGCGGGTAAATACCCTCTTTCTCGTGAGCTTTATATGTACACGAACGGTGAGCCCAAGGGCAACGTCAAGGCTTTCATGGACTTCATGCTCTCCGATGACGGACAGAAGATAGTGGCTGAAACGGGGTTCATTCCAGTAAAGAAATAAGCCACCAGGAAAGGGCAACGAATATCAATGACTTCATACTCTGATAACGAACGGAAAAAGCTGAAGAAAAACTCCTCGGAGCTTCCGTCGGGATCGGTTTCCGGAAAGCCGGGGCGGAGGGTCACCTCCGCCCTTGGCGTTTGGGACGCCCGCATTGTGACACTCATCTCGGCGGTGTGCATCCTCGTGATGGCCTTCATTCTCTACTTCCTCATCAGCGAGAGTCTGCCGGTCCTCAAGGCTACCAGCCTGCAGGATCTGCTCTTCGGCATGGACTGGTACCCCCAGGAGGAGCCCCCTGCGCTTGGCATGGCGCCTTTGATAGTCGGGACGTTCATCGTCTCCCTGCTCTCCTGTGTCCTGGGTATACCTGCCAGTCTGGCCATCGCTCTCTTTATCGCAGAGATAGCCCCACGCCGGGTTCGCAATTTTCTGAAGCCGGTCCTGGAGCTCCTGGGGTTTCTGCCCTCCATCGTGTTCGGTTTTTTGGGGATGACCCTCATAGCCCCCTGGCTACAGCAGGAGTTTGGTGTCCTGACGGGCCTGAACGTTCTGACCGCCTCTTTCCTTCTTGGGGTCATGATGATCCCTACGGTAGGCTCCCTGGCGGATGAGGCGCTCTGTGCCGTGCCGGATGAACTCAGGGCTGCGTCTTACGCTCTGGGTGCCACCCGTTGGGAGACCCTGAGCCGCGTCGTGCTCCCTGCGGCTGCGCCCGGCATCCTCTCCGCCTCGCTTCTGGGCATCATGAGGTCGGCCGGGGAGACCATGGTCGTCCTGATGGCGGCCGGAGGGGCCGCTATCATCCCCAGATCCCTGATGGGCCCCGTGAGGCCTCTCACCTCGGCAATAGCCGCTGAGATGGGGGAGACCCCGGTCGGGTCCGAACATTATCACGCGCTGTTCTTTGCGGGGTTCGTGCTCCTGATCCTCACTCTGATAGTGAATCTGGCTGCCGAACGCATTGAACGCTCCAGGAGGTTTCGATGATGAGCCGGTTTTCTCTGCAGACACGGCGCAGCAAAGACAGGGCTGCAACACTGCTTTTGTACTGTGCAGCCCTGCTCTTGTGCGCCGGAGTTTTTTTTGCCCTCTACTTCGTGGCGAGCCGGGGATGGCAGGTTATTTCCTGGGAATTTATCACTGAGCCGCCGCGCGACGGCATGACGGCGGGCGGCATCTGGACGCCTTTGGTCGGTACGCTTCAGCTGACCTTTTTGTCGATGATGGCCACCATCCCAGTGGGGGTCGCGACGGGGCTTTATTTCTCGGAATATGCCAGCGACAACGCCTTCACCCGGATATTGAGACTGGCCATCCGCTCCCTGGCCGGAGTTCCCTCCGTCGTGTTCGGGCTCTTTGGTCTCTCCCTCTTCGTGGTGCTGCTGGGCTTTGGCTCCTCCATGCTCTCCGCCTCCCTCACCCTGGCCTGCCTGGCACTGCCTCTGATGATCACCGCTTCGGAACAGGCCTTTATGGCCGTCCCCAAAGAGTACCGCGACGCCTCCTATGCCTTGGGTGCCACCCGTTGGCAGACCATCTGCAAGGTGGTCTTTCCATCGGCCGCCTCTACTGTGGTCACGGGAATTATCCTCTCTGTGGGGCGCGTTGCGGGCGAGACAGCCCCAATCATCTTTACCGGGGCGGCCTTCTACACCCCCGGCTTGGCCCGGAGCATCTTTGAAGAGGTGATGGCCCTGCCCTATCACATCTACGTTCTGGCCACTGCGGGGGTCAATATCGAACAGACGCGTCCTATCCAGTACGGGGCCATCCTTGTTCTGGTCGTCCTGGTCCTGAGCGTCAGCTCGCTGGGGATATGGATGCGTCGACGCCGACTCTGATGCGGTAGGGAGGAGGATTGACTTGGTCAGAATAAGGTTTGAAAATTTTTATTTTCAGGTTTTTTCGTTTTGCGCTGCCCTTGCGTTCTCTCGAAGAGGCCTGATGCTTCCGGAGGGGTTGCAGCAATGACGAACATCGCAGTATCAAGCGTAATAACAGGCCGTGAGGACAGGGATGCCGGGACGGAGAAAGACGTCCACATTGGGACCCGTGGGCTGGACCTGTATTATGGAGAGGCTCATGTGTTAAAATCTGTCTCATTCGATATGTATCGAAGCAGCGTCACGGCTTTCATCGGCCCTTCGGGCTGCGGCAAGAGCTCGTTCATTCGCTGTGTCAACCGGATGAACGACTTCATCGCCGGCGCTCGTGTTACGGGCGAACTTCTGGTGGACGGCGACGACATCTACGCCCCGGGGACAGACGTCATCGCGCTCCGCCGCCGCGTGGGTATGGTCTTTCAGAAGCCCAATCCCTTCCCCATGTCCATCTATGATAATATCGCCTACGGACCGCGCCTTTTTGGCGTCACAGATAAGGACCAGCTGGACGATATCGTGCGCCGGAGCCTGGAGTGGGCAGCTCTCTGGGAGGAGGTCCAGGATAAGCTGGGTTCGAGCGGGACGGGCCTTTCTGGGGGCCAGCAGCAGAGGCTTTGTATCGCGCGGGCCATCGCGACGGAGCCGGAGATTCTTCTGATGGACGAGCCCACCAGTGCGCTGGACCCTCTTTCTACGGCCCGCATTGAGGAGCTCATCCGTGACCTCAAAAAGGACTTCACCGTCGTAATCGTGACCCACAACATGCAGCAGGCAGCTCGCATCTCCGACTACACCGCGTTCTTCCTCATGGGCGAGCTCATCGAATACGGCAAGACCTCCAAGATCTTCACCGCTCCGGATGAAGCACGCACGGGTGATTACATTACCGGCCGTTTCGGTTAAGGTAAGAGGGCGCTCCTTTTCAGGAAGAGCCTCTTGTTTTCCACATTATCCACAACTTTTATCCACATTTTATGGACAAAGCGATAAACTGATGACAGAAAAAATGGCAGTTGCCGTAAAACAGGGCCCCCTCAGGCTTTTCTCTCAAACCGGATTGACAGCTTTGGCTTTGGGGAGCGGGCTCGTGAAGGAGCGTAGGATTTTTAATGACGATAGATACGCGTAAGCAGATAGAAGCAGACTTTAACGAGATAAGCCGCATGCTCCTGAAGCTGGGGAACATGAGCGGAGAGGCCCTGACGCGGTCCGTCTGGGCTCTCGAAAGGCTGGACATGGCTACGGCCCATGCCGTTATTGAAGGGGACGACCCTTTGGATGATCTGACCGAGTGGATTGAGGAGAAGTGCATGGCCTTCGGGGCACGGCACCAGCCTCTGGGCCGCGACCTGCGGGCCGTCTTGTCCACAATGCACATGGCTGTGGACCTGGAGCGGATTGGAGATTACGGCGTGAACATCTCGCGGGTGGTCCTGGCCCTGGAGGGCAAGAGCTTCATCAAGCCATTGCTTGACATTCCTCGCATGTCGGAGGTCTTTTCCGAGATGCTGCATTGCACTCTGAACGCCTATGACACGAGCGACCCGGAGATGGCCAAGCGGGTCTTTATGATGGATGGGGAGATTGACGCTCTGGAAAAGCAGGTGATGCGCGAGCTCTTCACGATGGTCCTGGAGCGAGCCGATCGCTTTGAACAGGCGTTCCTCCTGATAGGGGTGGCCCGAGCTCTGGAGCGTGCAGGAGATCACCTTACGAACATCGCCGAGCGGGTGGTCTACATCTGCACAGGCAAGAGCGTGCGAGCCTCCGATTTCAAAAAGCGTAAGCAGTGAGAGCTGTAATGGCCCGGAATAAAATTCTGGTCGTGGACGATGAGAAGGCCATTCTGGACCTGGTGACCCAGATGCTTTACCGCCATGGGTACGAGGTTTTCACTGCCTCGGACGGGGACTCGGGCCTGTTGGCTATTTACGACCTCCGTCCCGACTTGGTCATCCTGGACCTGATGCTGCCAAAGATGGATGGATGGGAAGTCTGCCGTAGAGTGAAGGCTGATCCCGAGGTCCGAGGCATCCCCATCCTTATGCTGACGGCCCGGCGCGATGAGCGGGACCTGGTGGAAGGATTGAACCTTGGGGCGGACGATTACGTCCGAAAACCCTTTTCGACCGCGGAGTTGAGCGCGCGCGTCTCCGCGGTCCTTCGTCGCAGCACGGGGACTGAGAAAAAGATTCTGGATTGTGGAGACCTGAAGATAGATTTAGAGAACGAATCCGCTCTGCTCCGCGGGCGGGAGCTGAACCTCAGCGCCACGGAATTCCGCCTTTTGGAGCGGTTGGCGGAGCGTTTTGAAAAGAACGTCACGCGCGAGAGCCTTTTGTCCTGCATCTGGAACACGAGCAACTGTGACAGCCGAGCCATCGACGTCTATATCTCAAGGCTCCGGCGCAAGATTGACGATGGAGAAACGCCGGTGTTCCGCATCCAATCTCAGCGCGGCAGAGGGTACAGGTTATTGGAAGCCCAGGAGTGACGGTAAATGTCCAGTGCTTCAAGAGTTTCAAAGTTTACATGCGGATTTAAGGGGTTCCTAAACCACAGGTTAAAAAACCGTGGGTTTTCCCCACGCCCACACCCGCAAGGGAACAAGTTCCCTTGACCCTTTTCAAACAAGCAAGCGACAAAAGTCCGGAGGATAAGTCCTCCGGCGGGGTATGGGGCAGAGCTGTGGCGAGCGGTCGACTTACGGAAGCCGCCAGGCTTCCGGCGTAGTGGCCGGAGCTCTGTCTAAAAGCAATTGTGCTTTTGAATGCCCCAGAGTCTTACCTGAGGATTTAGGGGTTTAAAGGCGTCTTGATTCCAGGGCGGAGGGAGATTCGACTCAATGACATTGAAACGAAAGCTTTTTTTACTCTTTACGGCCATTCTCGTGGGGCTTCTTCTGTCGGCCCTTTTCTTCTTTCAGAGGGCGGCGCGGGAGCATCTGTATGAGGAAAACCTGAATCACATGAAGTATTACGGCCGGGTCATGCAGGGGGCTTACAAGGAGTCGGGCGTGAAAGGCCTGGAGCTCCAGGTTGCGGATATGGGCGACTGGCCCGGACGGGTGACTTTGATAGACGAGCTCGGTGCCGTGCTCTACGACTCACGCGGCACTCAAGAGGACAACCACCTGCATCGCCCGGAGATCCTTGAGGCGCAGGAAAAGGGCGTGGGGAGCGCGCTGCGCTACAGCTCCACTCTTAAGATGTCCCTACACTACTACGCCCTACGCGCTGCCACACCCCAGGGCGGGACAATCTACATCCGCCTGGCCTGGCCGATGGCGGCCCTGAGCTCCATCCAGGACACCCTGACGCTTCGAGTTTTCTACCACCTGCTGCTCCTGGGCATTTTGGCGTTTTTGTTCTGGCTCTGGGTCTCCCGCGAGATCTTCAAGCCTCTGGATCAGATAGTCCAGGCCTCTCAGACCATCTCTGCTTCGGAGAGCCTCCGCTTCCCCATCTTCAAAGAGGTTGAATTCCAGCGGCTTTCCCTGGCCCTGAACGACATGGCCCAACGCCTGAGGAGCGCCGATCGGGAGCTGAGCCAGGGGCAGGAGAGGCTCTCAGTGGTCCTGGAAGCTCTGCCCGTAGGTGTGGCTCTGACGGGAGAGCATCGAGAGCTGCTCTGGGTCAATGAGGAAGCTTTGAAGCTCTTCGGGGTTCGGCACGTCCGCCCGGGGGACGCGGTCGAGAGACTCCTGCCGACCATGGAGCTCTATGAGATGTTCGATGGACCCGACGGAAAGAAAAATGTCTTCCTTCCTATCAATGAGGGGCGCACTCTGAACGTGATCTTCAAAACCCTGAGTAGAGGCCGTCTTCTGGTGGCTACGGATGTTTCGGAGGAGCGGGCCCTTGAGGAGATGCGGCGCGCCTTTGTCATTGAGGCGGGTCATGAGCTCCAGACCCCTCTGACTGCGGTGCGGGCGGCCTCGGAACTCCTGCTGGAGGACCTGGCGGAGGAGCCAGGGAGTAGCGCCCTGGTCCAGACGATTTTGCAGCAGCAGGAGCGTATGACCGACCTCATCGACGATCTCCTGCTCCTGGTCAAGCTTGAGAAGACCGATAAGGCCGGAGGGCGCACGATGGAGGACCTGAGCGAGCTCCTGAGCGAGACGGTGGAGGACTTCAAAGGGAACCCTGCGGCCAAAGGGGTCTCGTTTCAGACAGACTTTCCCTTAAAAGCACCGTTTTACTGTAATCGAACGGAAATGCTTAGGGCTCTTTCCAATCTGGTGGACAATGCGGTGCGCAAGTGTGTTGAAAAATATGAGGGCAGCCCCGAGGGGGTTATCTCCCTGAGCTTGAAGGAGACGGCGGAGGGGGAGTGGCGCATCCTCATTGAGGACAACGGGCCCGGGTTTGAGAAGGAACACGCAGAACAGGTGAGAGAAGAACTTCGTTCCCGCTCCCGCTCCTACTCCTATTACAACGGTTGGGAGAAGAGGGGCAAGTGGGGGGGCGAGGGGCACGGGCTGGGCCTAGTCATTACGGCGCGGATTCTTTTCTCTCATGGTGGAGACATGGAGCTTCTGGAAACCTCCTCCCTGGGAGGAGCGGCTTTCAGCCTCACCCTACCCGATGTTTCACGTGAAACATCGGAGGAGGATGGGGCTTTCGAACCCCCTCAGGCCTGAGCCTTCTGCACGACAGACCGCTCTCGAGACTCTCCAGCATAAAAACAAAAAACCGGCCCCTCAAAAGGGGCCGGTTTTTTGTACGCTGGATTATCAAGCTAAACACAACACAAAGATTGCAAAAGACTTCTTCTGGGGGTTTGAAACCAAGGCACTTGCAAGGACGGTGTCCAGCTCCCAGTCTCCAATGTGGTCCTCTCTCCTGATCCTCCTCAGGGCGCAGTTCAATGAAGATAATGTCTTTGAGGACGCTCTCTGGTCTCTTGGCAACCTCGCCTCTTGTAAGGTTTGCCCTTACGTCGGAGGTGTTGCTTCGCTTCCTTTGGCAAGAGGCAGGACCTGAAAGCTTGATAAATAGTCGTTACAGAGAGGCTCATGGCTCTCTGCCAATTATTTGCTCAGGCGACCAGCCCTTCCGGAGAGCATCATGAATGCGTTGTCGCAACTCGTTCTCCTTCAGCTTGGGCAACGGAGGGCATCGTTCGCGTCGTTTGTGGTAGTGCTTCTCACCTTGGAATGCGTTGTAAGCACCGTTGACGGAGTTACGTTTCGGTTCCCTACTGATGGTAGAGGGCTGCGTTCCAGCTTCTTGGCTATGGTTCACGCACTAACCCCTTGTACTTTCTCGCTCTTTTGATGTGAGTCGATGGTGGAGGCATTTGATAATGAAACTAAACGCCCCTGCGCTTGCAGGTCGTCTGCTTAGGGGCTCCGCTTCGACATAAGCGAACGACACGGCATTCGGAGCCTGGTGGCTCCAAAGTAGCCGGTCGCCTGCTTATGTGGTGTGCAAACTAATTCTAGCGAATTTCTGCCAACTGTGAGCCTTTTTGCATCTACTACTCTGGGTGTTGCATTTAGATTGTAAATCCAAGCATGGATTTAGCGGGGGTTTGGTGGAGCGGATGGAACGATAGAAGCATGGAAGTCAGCTGATGGAGCTAACTTGAGCTTAAAGAGGCGCGGCGACAGGTGGAAAGTATGAAGCGATTCAATCAGCTCTCCTCAAGTTTTTCAGCAGATCGTGACGAGAGGAAAGAGATATTAATCAGTAATAGTCAATCGTTTTACCCTCTTTAACGCCCCATGAAGTTGCCTTCTGAAGCGGAGAACAGCTTAAATCCAGGAGTGCCTCAAAACAATAAAATAACAAAAGACCCGCCCATGAGGAGGCGGGTCCTGAGTCCTGTACAACATAAGAAAGCTCCTATAAGAACAAGAGTGAGGAAACAAAAAAATGGCGGCCCCAACGGGGTTCGAACCCGTGTTTTAGCCTTGAGAGGGCTACGACCTAGACCGCTAGTCGATGGGGCCGTACTTTAGGAAAAATGGCTGGGGAACAGGGACTCGAACCCCGATCGCCTGATCCAGAGTCAGGTGTGCTGCCATTGCACCATTCCCCAAGGTTTCCTAACACGAATAAAAATTCTACCAGGAAAAAGTAAAAAGTCAAGAATTTTTTCTGAACTGTGTCATTGCTCTGTGATAAAGTCACCCTGTAACTGG
>JAAYOR010000193.1 GCA_012520235.1 Fretibacterium sp. | reverse complement strand
TTTATCATGGGGAACCAAAACGCATTTCTCGCCCGATATGAAGGCATGACTTCAAGGGTCAGCCATATTACGGGCTATCTCACCGATGCGGCTGTTTATCTTGGCAGAATAATGCGAGGTAGCAAGAGAGACGTGTATCCTTTTGGGTTTTTGATATTCAAAACCTTAAGCTTCTTAATAGGTGCTCTCTTTGGCTGCTATTTGATACGGATTGACAGAAGACTGCATCTTATACTTCCGGCAGCACTATATATTTTCGCCGGGTTTTTTTATTATGTGTACATATACAGAAAGAATGTGGAAGAAGAAGTTCTTATTGAATAGGTAATAGGGTTGAGCCGAGGGTTGAGCATGCTGGGGCGCTCTGGCTCAGGTCAGGGAAAAAGAGTGGAAGTGAGCCAAGGGGTAAAGACCAACAAAAAGAGTCGGTGGAAGGTTTCCAGGACTGCTGTGCCTTCGTTTGGTGAGTACTATATTTTTCAGAACAGAGCCTGTTTTGAGAAGTCGAAGAAAACTGCCGAATATCCCATCAAAACAATGCGGTTTGCGGAATTTACAAACTATGCTATATTCATGAGGTTATCTTAAGGAGGAGAAAATTAGTGAGGTTTAATCTATCCAGGAAAATTGCACTGTACATAGGCCTACTTACATTAGTAGTATCGGTTGCTTTTGGTGTGCTTGCCCTAAGGTTTGGTACATCCGCAGTGACGGAGGGAGCTAATGAGGCTTTACTGTTGCTGGCTGAAGAGGGCGCAGGCAGGCTTGAAACTCATATTCAAGGAGTTTTCAATGTTGTAACCACGATAGCTAATAGAGACGCTTTAAGGAGCTTGGACTGGGTGACTCAGAAGCCAGCTCTCGAAAGAGAAATGGCGCATCTAGCAGGCTTAGGCTATCTTGGGATAGGTGTTGTGTATCCTGATGGGAAGACCCTTTATGCTGATGGCAGTGAGGCAAACCTTGGTGACAGAGAATATGTTAAAAAGGCTTTTGCAGGCCAGACCAATGTTTCAGATGTAATAATAAGTCGTGTGACAAACTCCGCGGTGCTTATGTATGCCACACCTATATATAACTCCACCGGCAAGGTCGGCGGGGTTCTTGTGGCGAGGATGCCGGGTAATGCTCTTACAGATGTTACAGACCCTATGGGGTATGGGGATAACGGTTTTGCTTTCATCCTCGGTGCTGACGGAACGTTCTATGCTCAACCAAACCACGACCTGATCATGGAACAGGTTAATGTCAACACCGCCCCAGCCTACGAAGGCGTCGGACAAGAGATGCAGAAGCTGGGAGCAGGGACTTCAGGCATAATTAGATACAATGTTGATGGAGTTCCAAGGTTAGCTGGGGTTTATCCAATGAAGCTTACCGGATGGACCTTTGTCGTAGGAGCTCTTGAGTCAGATGTACTTTCTGAATTGGATGCTCTCAAAAAAGGTATTCTTGTTTCTGCAATAGCTTTTGTGATTTTAGGTATCCTTGTAGCTTTGATTATTGGCAGAGTTATTTCCAGACCCATTGCCGGGGTCAGTGAATTTGCCACGAAAATGGCCGCTGGGGATCTGACGGATCGTGTTGATGAAAGGTTCCTTAAACTGGGTGACGAGGTAGGAGAACTGGCAAGTTCCTTTGAAGCCCTCGGGAGAAGCCTCAGGCAGACTGTTTCGGAGATCCAAAACTCCGCTCAGGAGTTGACGGCTGCCAGTGAAGAGATGTCTGCAACGGCAGAAAGCTCCTCAGCCAATATGCAGGAAGTGTCAGCTTCCACGGAGGAAATCTCTGCAAGCCTTCAGGAAGTAGCATCGGCGGCTCAGGATATTGCAGCTGCCAGTCAGCAGATGAACGCTTCGACCTCTGAGCTCGTTGAGAACATGGTTGAGAGCAACAGGGTGGCAAAAGAAACAGAGGAAAATGCAACTAAAGTCCAATCTGACGCCGAGATGGGGCAGAGGAGATCGGCCGAGATTTATGCAGACTTGGATGCTCGCATGAAGGAAGGCATTGAGAAAGCTAAGATTGTCAATGAGATCTCTGACATGGCTGACCAGATTGCTGGGATTGCAGACCAGACGAACCTGCTGGCACTGAACGCAGCCATCGAGGCAGCGAGAGCTGGCGAACAAGGCAGAGGCTTTGCCGTGGTAGCTGAGGAGGTCAGGAAGCTTGCAGCAGACTCCACAGAGGCAGTAGAAAGTATTCAGGGCCTTACTAACCAGGTCCAGACAACTATTGAGTCACTTATTGATGATGCAAATGAGCTTCTCAGGTATATGAACACAAATGTCGCAGATGACTACAAGAGCTTCTTGGAGACAGCACTTCAGTATAAGAAAGCCGCAGAGAGCTTTAACGGCATAACCGGCAGTGCTGCACAGATGGGTGAACAGGTTCTTCACGCAGTAGAAGATGTGACCCGCTCAATTTCCGAGATAACCTCAACAATTCACCAAAGCGCAGAAGGGGCAAAACATATTGCAGAGGGGGCGGAGGAGACATCTAGATCAATGCTGGATATCAACAATGCTTCTGACAAGCTGGCTGAGATGAGTGAGGATTTAACCAGATTAGTGAGTCGCTTTAAAGTTTAACTCAAACTTTGCAGATGCCTGAAAGTAGACCGGCGTCGCATTAAAAAGCGTCCCTTTCAAAAAAGGGACGCTTTTTAATGCATTTTGCCCTGAGCAGGCGCGGCTTTAGGGCGAAAAGAACTCATTTTCAGTGCCGAAGGCTAGTTGCGCATCGAGACGCGCACCTGAAGAAGATGATTATGGGCGCAAAGCCGTCTGCCTGGTGTCCACTGAATCCGTGATTTGCTGCATTTGTCGTCCTCTTGCCTTAGACTGTGAACGGGGACAGGTATTATAGGGGAGCTATGGAGAAAATTGTGTGTGAGGGCTCGCTGTGTGAGAATAGGAGGACGGTATGGAACTGCATCAACTGGGGGCAAACACTTGGTATGTGCCGGGCAGAGTGAACATCGGGTATTACGAGGAGGGAGGGAAAGGCTATCTCATCGACACGGGGCTTGATGACGATCAGGGGCGCAGGCTCTTAAGGCTGTTGGGTGAGCGGCGTGGCCTCCCTCTGAGGGCTATCATCAACACACACTCCAACGCGGATCACATAGGGGGCAACGCCTTCATCCAAAAGCGCACGGGCTGCGAGATTTGGACGACGCGCGTGGAGGGGGCCTTGACGGACTGTCCTACGCTGGAACCGCTCTTTTTGTGGGGCGCCTTTCCCTTTCCCCAGATCCGCGACAAATTTATCGAAGCCAAGCCTTCTAGGACTCAGGCTATCGCAAACTCAGGCCCAATCAAGGACACAAAACTGACAGCATACCCTCTGCCGGGTCATTTTCTGGACATGATCGGAGTGCGTACGCCGGACGACGTGCTGTTTTTGGGAGACGCGCTGTTCGATCCAAAGGTCCTGAGTAAGTATCGCTTCATGGTTATAGTGGACGTGGTTCGGCATCACGAGACCCTGAACCGGCTTGAGAACGAGAGGGCGAATTGGTACGTACCCTGCCATGCAGCCCCTGCTCGGGACGTGAGGGAATTGGTCCGACTCAATCGCGAAGCTGTGAGCGCTCTCACGGGGAGTGTCTTTGAAGCTTTGGAAGAGGGGCCTCTGAGCCGGGAGGACATCCTGGCCCGGCTTGCACTGGACTGGGGGGTGGAGATGGACCCAGCTTACCTTCTTTTGAACCTTATGAGCGTGGGGGCTCATCTGAGCGCGCTGGCCGAATGGGGGAAGGTGGAGCCGCGAGTCGAGCAGGCCCGGCTGCTCTGGGCTCAGGTCAGGGAAAAAGAGCGGGAGTGAGCGAAGGAGGGTTTGGACTTGCAATCTAAAACCGCATATGCACCTTCATTTTTCAAAATAAAGCGAAAACTTACCATGCTATTTACAAAAAAAAATAAAAGCGATAAGATTTAGTTGAGTGTGGTTTTTAACTAAATTGCTGGGAGGCCCTGCTTCAATGAAGAAATCACTTGCCCAAAAAATATCCTTCGTCGTCATTTTTTGCGTCCTTCTCGTTTTCTCCTTGGCTTCGTACTATATCTACACTGCAACCAGCTCCTTGCTGAGCTCTCAACTCGAAGAAAGCCTTCATAATGAGACGCTTTACGTCAAGGAAAAGATCGCATCCTTCTTCGCGATCAAAAGACAGATCGCAATACAGGCCACAAGCGACAAGATGATACGTCGCTACCTGACCGAGGTGAAAGAGCGACAAGATATTTGGGACAACCCCGCCTACAAACAAGTGGTGGACACCTTGGCGAGTTACAACGACACGGGGCAGAAGCGACGCTTTGCGTGGGTTGGAGGGGGAAGCGCCAGCTTCTATGCTGATGATACCGGCTACGTATCGGACGAGAACTGGGACATCAACAAACGTTTCTGGTGGCCCACCTGTCAGGTGTCCGATATCCCCATCTTCACAGCTCCCTACATCACGCAAGAGAACGGCAAGGACTCCCTAATTCTCTCCATTATACACAGAATTTTTGCCATCGATTCCAATGAAGTCGTTGGAGCCATAGGAATCAACGTACCCCTTGAGTTTATCCCTGAACTGATGGTTCAGAATAAAATAGGGGAATTGGGGAAGAACTTCCTCTTGACGGGTGACGGGAAGTTCATCTACGCTGAGGACCCCAAGCTGGCGAGCGGAAACAAAGCGATCTCTGAAATAGAGGACTTCAAGGATATTGCAATTCTTTTCAAAAACAAGGATGAGGACGTCAAAGAGGTGCGAATTTCAGGCAGAGACTATCTGGCCATCCTCATGCCCCTTGAGCTCAACGATTGGACGGTCGTTCAGCTGGTGGACAAAGCGGAGGCGATGCAGATACTCAATCGCACCATGTGGAAAATTCTTGCGCTTTTTGCCGTCAGCACTCTCATTCTCTTAGCTCTCTTGATTTTCTTCGTGCGAAAAATTATTTCGCCCATCAAGCGCCTCGCTGAAAAAACAGAGATTTTGGCCAGCGGTGACCTGAGAGTTCTCCTTGACGAAAAAGATCTTTCTCGCCAAGATGAAGTGGGGCAGCTGGCGCAAGCTTTCCAAAAGATGACTGACTACTTTTCCCTCTTGGTTCGAGGTGTCAAAGACACATCTGCAAGCTTGGTCGTATCCTCCGAGGAGCTTGGCAAGCGCAGCGGGGAAATTTCCAACATCTGCGACGAGTTTGCAAGGAGGATTGAGGAGCTGTCAAAAGCTACTATGAGCCAGGCGGTTTCCACGGAATCCGGCTCCAAGCAGATGGCCTCCCTGGGCGAAATGATAAGTCACAATCAAGAGCTGAACGAACGTGTTACAGAATCCACAGCTAATGTTAAGCGCGCAGTTCATGATGGTTTGATTGTTTTGAGCGACCTGATGGGCTTGAGTGAAGAAAGTAACAAAACTATCGCGGAAATTTTTGACGTCGTTCAGACTACAGAACAATATTCGCAGAAGATCAGCGCAGCCAGTGAGTTGATAGCCAGCGTTGCAGGGCAAACCAACCTATTGGCTCTCAACGCGGCCATTGAGGCCGCGCGAGCGGGCGAAGCCGGACGAGGTTTTGCCGTCGTGGCGGAAGAGGTGCGAAAGCTTGCGGAAGAATCCTCGCGCTCAACCGAGCACATCAACCAAATTGTCACGGAGCTGACGAAGAGCGCCAGCTACGCTGTCACACGTATGACCCAAGTGGGCGATACCCTCAAAAAACAAGACCAAAGCGTTACGGATACCAGGAGCAAGTACGATGATATCTCTCAAGCCATTGAGAGTGCGGAGGCGACTATACATGAGGTTCTGGGTTCAGCTCAGAGCATGGAGGAACGCAGAACGGATATCATGGAGGTTTTGGAATCTCTTGCGGCAATCGCCGAGGAAAATACCGCAAGCGTAGAGGAAACCTCCTCAGGAGCTCAGGATCAAGCCGAACAGATGCAAAAAATCAATGACGAGGCTCAAAACCTTGTTGATATTGCCAATAATTTGGAGGAGCAAGTCGCAAAGTTCCAAGTGCTCTAGGTTAAGTTTTCACCTGCAAATGGCGAAGGAGAGAGCATTTGGTTTCCCCTTTGCCATTTTGCTTCCGCACACTTCAAGGGACAGAAATCCTGACTTTTTCGTGTGCAACTTCAAAATTTAAGGCGCCATATAAGTCACCAAAAATTTAAAGAGCGTTAAGGCTTATGTGAAGCGGGAGGCAGCATTTACCGGATGCGTCCGGAGTCAGAAAAACACGCAGCTCAAACTTTGCAGGTGCCTGAGAATGAATTGGTGTTGCATAAAAAGCGTCCCTTTTGAGAGGGACGCTTTGCGTTTGCCGTGTCTTGTCCTGCACAGGCGCGGCTTTAGGTCGAAAAGACCTCCTCTTCGGTGACAAAGGTCAAGTGCCCATCCGAGACGCGCACCCGTATCGTCGTGCCGGTGGACAGCTCGCCGGAGAGTAGAGAGTCGGCCAGGCGGTCTTCAATCAGCGACTGGATGGCGCGGCGCAGTGGGCGAGCCCCAAATTTCGGTTTGAATCCCTCCGAGAGGATGATTGACTTCGCCTCCTCGTCAACACCGAGGAGAATCCCTTTTTCTTCGATGCGCTGGCGCACCTCGGCCAGAAGGGTCTCTATGATCCTCATGAGGCTTTCTTTGGAGAGAGGCTTGAAGACGACCATTTCGTCGATGCGGTTGAGGAATTCGGGCCGAAAGACCTTGTGGGCCTCGTCCAGAATGGTCTTTTTGATGTGCTCCCACTCCTGCGTCTTAGCATCCGCAGCTGAGCCGAAACCCAGGGAGTTGCCCTTCTGAGCCTCTTTAGCGCCGACGTTACTGGTCATGATGACGACGGTATTGCGGAAGTCTACCTTACGTCCCTGGCCATCCGTGAGGTGCCCGTCCTCCAGAATCTGAAGCAGGATGTTGTAGACGTCATGGTGTGCTTTCTCAATTTCGTCAAAGAGGACGACGGAATAGGGGTGGCGCCGAATGAGTTCGGTGAGCTTACCGCCGCTCTCATGCCCCACGTAGCCGGGAGGGGCGCCCAACATTTTGGAGACCTCGTGCCTCTCCATGAACTCGCTCATGTCGATGCGAACCATAGAGTCCTCACTGCCGAACAGGAAATGGGCAAGACGACGAGCCAGCTCGGTCTTCCCTACGCCGGTCGGCCCCATGAACAAAAAGCTACCGATGGGACGTGCCGGATCCTTCAGTCCCGTGTGGGCGCGGCGGATGGCCCGAGAGACGGCGCTCACGGCCTCGTCCTGACCGATCAGGCGCTCGGATATCTCGGTCTCCATGCGCAACAGGCGGGCAGTCTCGGCCTCTGTGAGCTGCCGGACAGGGATGCCTGTCAGTTCGGCTACGACCTCAGCAATGTCCTCCGCAGTCACGGAGGCGCGTTGTTCGTCCTGGCTCTCCCGCCATTCCCTGCGAGTGGTTTCCAATTCGTCGGCAAGGAAGTGCTCTTTGTCTCTGAGGTCGGCTGCGGCCTCAAAGTTTTGAGACATGATGGCACTCTCCTTTTGTTTGAGGGCTTCCTCCAGCTCTTGCTCCAGCCTCCGGATGTGCTCCGGGGGCTCAAGGATGCGGAGGCGCGAGCGGGAGCCCGCCTCGTCGATGAGGTCGATGCTCTTGTCCGGCAAAAAGCGGTCCTTCACGTAGCGAGCGGACAGCTGAGCTGCAGCCTGAAGGGCTTCATCCTCAATGTTCACCTGGTGGTGTGCCTCGTAGCGATCTCTGAGCCCCTCCAGGATTTTGACGGTGTCTTCGATGCTGGGTTCCTCTACGCGCACGGGCTGAAAACGTCGCTCCAGGGCGGCGTCCTTTTCAACGTACTTGCGGTACTCATCCTGAGTGGTGGCTCCGATGAGCTGGAAAGCGCCACGTGAGAGGCTGGGTTTCAGGATATTTGCTGCATCAATGGAGCCCTCGGCATTACCGGCTCCCACGATGGTATGGACCTCATCCACAAAGAGGATGACGTCCCCGGAGTCGGTCAGCTCCCGGACGATACGGCGGAGACGCTCTTCAAATTCCCCTCTGTATTTGGTCCCGGCCACGAGGTTGCCCGTGTTGAGTTGGACCACCCTCTTGTCTCTCAGGGGTTCGGGAACGGTTCCGTTGGCTATTTGCTGGGCCAGGCCTTCGACCACGGCTGTCTTACCCACTCCGGGATCGCCTATGAGGACAGGGTTACGCTTGGTGCGCCGGCAGAGCACCTGCATGAGACGGCGTATCTCCTGCGACCTTCCTATAACAGGATCCAGTTCCCCGTCCCGACCTTTTTGAGTGAGGTCGGTGCCCAACTGATCCAGAATGGGAGTGCGGGAGCGGTTTTTTTTCTTGAGACGATCGACGAGAGGCTCCGAGCTGGAGGTTGCTTCGTTTCCCTTCTCCTTCTCCTCTGTTATTAAGGTGATTTGTTTTTTTAAGGACGCAGCATCCACTCCCATGGTCCCAAAATATTGAGAGACCATGCTGGTGGAGTCTGAGAGAACTCCCAGCAGGATGTGTTCGGTCCCCACATAGTTGAAGCCCATATTCCGGGCCTCTTTCATGGCGAGCTCAAGCGCTTTCCTCATGCGAGGACTGAGCGGCAGGTCAATGGACTTGAGGATGGGCTGTGAACGCCCCATTGCCCCTTCAATCTGTTCTCTGATCTTCTCCATGTCCAGGTCCAGAGCTGCCATGGCCTGACAGGCGATGCCGCCCCCCTCATGGATGATTCCTAGCAGAATATGTTCCGGTTCAATGACGTTATGCCCCATGCGAAGCGCTTCGTGGTGGGCCAGCTGGATGACTTTTTTGCCTCGTTCCGTAAAAAATTGCCACATGTTCCAGTCTCCTGATGGTGTGATCGGCGTCGGAGCTTCCCTCGCCGTTGCTTCAATAACTTGTTTGTGTGAGAGGCCCCTTCGGGCTATTCTTTACGCTTCCTGCAGATGGACAGTTCAGGCCAGCATCAGGCAACGCAGCATCCTCTTGAGGATATCAGCCTGAATGACGTTGCGCTTATGGGGGGAGAGGTCGTATTCGGAGCGTCCCATTTCCTCCGCGTGCCTCAGAGCGACCTCAATAATCAGGCGCTCTCTTGCATTGATCAGACCCCTTTCTTGAAGAGTTGTCAGCAGCTTGCGACGATCCTGCTCGGAGAGAGTGTCTCCCACGATGGCATCGACATGGTTCAGGCGATCTTCAGGGTTCTCAAAAGAGATGCGCATGATGCGGATATACCCGTGTCCCCCCCTCTGGCTCTCCACCAGATAACCCCGCTCTGGGGTGAAACGGCTGCGCAGGACGTAATTGATCTGACTGGGCACGCAGCCAAAGGTCTCGGCCAGTTCTTTGCGTCTCAAGGAGATGCTGGATGATTCCCCCTCGGAGTCAAGGAGCCCTTTAATATATCTTTCGATGGTTCGGGTTAAGCTGGACACGATATTCCCTCTTTTCCTCGAAAAAGGCGTCCTCAAAAGGGATGTTGCCTCATTCTTTTTCATTTGTCTACATTGTAGAATAAAGGTCAGGGTTAATCAACGGGTAGAAATTCGTATCTTTCTCCGCTCAAAGATTTTTGGTTTCTGTTGTAGTATTATTGAAATGGAGGCGGTGCTTGCATTCAGTTCTTCAAAGCTCCCTCTTCCCAGGCAGGGCGCCCTCTCCAAACGCATCAAACGCATGGAGGTTTTTTGGTGGTGATGGATGCAAAGAATGAGATGAGCCCGGAGGAACTCGGGCTGGAGGTTCGAGTGTTTCCCGACCCTGTTTTAAAACGCCCGACGGAGCCTGTCCGGGTCTTTGACGCAGAGTTGGTTCAGTTGGTGGAACGGATGCGGCGGACGATGTACAAACATGACGGCGCCGGCCTGGCAGCTCCTCAGGTGGGGCTTTCCCTTAAGCTGGCTGTTGTGGATTGTGGGGGGTGCTTTTACGTCCTGATCAATCCAAAGCTCCTGGCGCAGGAGGGCGAGCAGGTTGGAGAGGAAGGCTGCCTGAGCTTCCCGGGCATTTTCGCCCCTGTTCAGCGTCCGCAACGCGTCAAGGTCGAAGCTCAGGACGAGTACGGCATCTCTCACGTCTATGAGGCGGAGGATTTTCTGGCTCGGGCTTTCCTGCATGAGATGGACCACCTGGATGGAAAGCTTTTCATTGAACATCTCTCCCCTCTCAAAAGAGGCATGATCCGCAAAAAGATGCTCAAGCGTGCCATGCAGGAGGCTTAAGGTATGCGTATCTGGTTTTTCGGCAGTGGCGGCTTTGCTGCTCGGTGTCTGGCTTTCATGGCTCCGGAGCTTCATTTTGAGCGCGTTGTGACCGGCTTCCCCACCCGCTCAGGGCGCGGCCTGAAGGAGCGCCCTTTGCCCGTGGAGGAGATAGCTCTGAGCTTGGGCCTGCCTCTTGAGCGCACGGGTCCCTTGAGTGAAAACGAGCCCCTGCTCCGGGCTCTCTCCGACCCTCCTGACGTCATCTTTGTCGTAGACTTCGCCCAGAAGATCCGAGAGCCTTTCCTGAGCGCTCCCCAAAATGGTTGCCTTAACATTCACCCCTCCCTGTTGCCCAAGTGGCGCGGTGCCGCGCCTGTAGCCCGTTCCTTGATGAACGGGGATTCCGAGACAGGAGTCACGATCTTCCGCTTGGTTGAACAAATGGATGCCGGCCCGATCCTCCTGCGGAAGAGCCTGCCGCTCTCTCTGGAGAACACCTCGGGAGAGGTGATGGAGCTTTTAAGTGAATACGGTGCCCAAATAGCGGTTTATGGTGTAAAATCTATTTTAGAAGGCACAATAAAGGGCACAAATCCATTTCAGGAACAGGACCACGCTTCAGCGACCTATGCCCCCAAGATTGAAAAATCGGAGGCCGAGGTGTCCTGGAACCGCCCCGCTCTGGAGGTTCATAACTTGATCCGGGCGTTGAGTTTGTCCCCAGGAGCTTTTGTCCCCTGGAGGGGGAGGCGCTTGAAGTTGTGGAAAGCCCATCCTGTCTCTGACGGGAGCGCTCTTCAGACGCCGGGGCAGGTCATTGGCTTTGAGGAGCGGTTTCCTGTCGTGGCCTGCACAGAGGGCGCACTGCGCCTGGAGGTCGTGCAGCAGGAGGGCAAGCGGGCGCTCAGCGGAGCGGAGTGGGCTCGTGGTATCCGTCTTAAAGAGGGAGATGCGCTATGAGCAAAAGCAAAGACTCCTTGCCTCATATTAACCATATCAAGCAATGGCCTCATGTTCTGGCTGTCACCGGTGCTTTGGGCTCCGGCAAGACGGAGTTTGTCCTCAACCTAGCAAGTGCCTTGAAAAAACAGGGTGAAAGCGTCGTCATTGCGGACGCCGATATCATCAACCCTTATTTCTGCATCCGCCAGGTAGCCCAAACCTTGGAAGAAGAAGGTTTTACGGTGCTCACTCCTCCCGAAGCGGCCAAATGGTCCGACATGTCTGTTCTGAACCCTGCTATTTCCAAAGCAATTATTGATGATTCCAGACGTCTGATCCTGGACGTGGGGGGAGACGCTGTTGGCGTTAGAGCTCTCATCCAGTTCGCTCCGGACCTGATTCGGAGGGAATGCCTATTGTTGCTGGTCGTTAACGCCTTCAGACCTCAGACGAACACTCCGGAGCTGGTTGATGCCATGAGGCGCAAGATGGAGGCCTTGTGCGGGCTCAAGGTAGGGGCTCTGGTATCCAACTGCCATTTGATGGACAGGACGACTCCGCAAGATGTCGTTCAGGGCCTGGAGATTGTCGTAGAAGCGGGGCAGCTCATGAACCTGCCCGTGACCTGTGCTATGGTTGACCCAAGCCTGCTGGAGGGTTGTCGCTCTCTTTTAACCTCCGGCAATACGCCTCTTTGGCCTCTTGAGAGATTTATGCGGCGGCCGTGGGAGGGTGAGAGCATGTGGTCTTCCCCCAGTGCCCCTTTGACTTGAGAAGCACTCCATATGGAACTTCCGCGTTTTCTGGTTTGAGCTTTGAGAAAGGCTGAATGTTGTAAACGCAAAAGCCGGAGAGGAGACGAGACGATATGGCTAAAGGACGAGTGGAGGTTAGGGAGGAGTTCTGCAAGAGCTGTGGGCTGTGCGTGGCGGCTTGCCCTAAGAAGGTTCTGAGAATATCTGACAGTATCAACCCCAGGGGGTACCGTCCGGCCGAGCAGTTTCAGGATGGTTGCATTGCATGTGGCATCTGCGCTCGCACCTGTCCCGATGTGGTCCTGACCGTTTACCGCATCGACGAATAACTGCGCAAGACAGGAGGGGGATTTTAAAATGGCCAAGGTTTTGATGAAAGGAACGGAAGCAATAGCAGAGGCTGCCATTCAGGCGGGTTGCCGGTATTTTTACGGGTATCCCATCACGCCTCAAAACGAAATTCCTGAGCATATGTCCACGCGCTTACCTCAGATAGGCGGAGTTTATCTGCAATCGGAGAGCGAAGTTGCCTCCATCAACATGCTGATGGGTGGCGCGGCAACCGGCTATCGCGTCATGACCACCTCGTCCAGCCCCGGCATCTCACTGATGGCTGAGGGCATGTCTTACCTGGCGATGGGGGAGCTTCCCTGTGTGATCGTAAACATTTCTCGTGCCGGGCCGGGACTGGGGGGGATCCTTCCTGCCCAGGGTGATTACTTTCAGGCAACGCGCAACGCAGGCCACGGAGATTACCGCATCCTAGTCCTGGCTCCTGACACGCTGCAGGAGGCGGTGGACCTCGTTCAAGACGCTTTTGACCTCTCTCAGAAGTATAGGACCCCTGTGATGCTGCTGGCGGACGGTTTCATGGGCCAGATGATGGAGGCTGTCGAGATTCAGGAGCGAACCATTGAGGAGCCGAAAGCCAACGCGGAATGGGCTCTTGGCTGGCGCAAGGAGCGCGGGGGCAAGAGAGCCGTCATCTACAACCTGAAGCTGGCCCCGAATGATCTGGAGCAGCGGGTGGGCGAGCTGCAGAAGAAATACGAGGTCATCCGGCAGAACGAGCAGCGCTGTGAGCGCTACCGTGTTGATGATGCCGAGCTGGTGGCTGTCGCTTATGGGACAACTAGCCGCATGGTACGGACGGCTGTTGACCAGTTGAGGGAAGAGGGGCTGAAGGTGGGGATGCTCCGTCCGATCTCGCTGTGGCCTTATCCTGTTAAGCATTTCTCTCTTCCGAGCTCAGTCCGGGCCCTGCTGGACGTGGAAATGAGCTCCGAGTTCCAGATGCTGGAGGACGTCAAGCTCGCGACAGAATGCCGTCTGCCCGTGGCCACCTGTGCACGCTGGGGCGGCAATGCTCCCTCAGTGAGCGAGATCGAGAATAAGTGCCGGGATCTTTTGAACTCGTCGAGATAAATTTGGGGGTGAAGAACATGAGCGAGACGAAAGTTTTTGGGATGACTCCGACCTGGCGACGAGACGTTCACACGCACTACTGCCCGGGTTGTACGCATGGCGTGGCACATCGCCTGGTCTGCGAGGCTATCGACGAGCTGGGCATTCGAGACGAAGCTATTGGTATCGCCCCGGTGGGTTGCGCTGTCCTTATCCACCAATATATGGATCTGGATTTCATTGAGGCGGCTCACGGCCGTGCCCCTGCTGTGGCCTATGGCATCAAGGCTGTGCGTCCTGACAAGATTGTCTTCACTTACCAGGGGGACGGGGACCTGGCCTCCATCGGCATGGGAGAGATTGTCCATGCGGTCAACCGGGCCTGGCCTCTGACAGTTGTCTTCATCAATAACGCTATCTATGGTATGACGGGAGGACAGATGGCCCCCACGACCCTTTTGGGCCAGAAGGCGACCACCTGTCTTTCCGGACGCACTGCTGAGGCTAACGGTTACCCGGTGCGTATGTGTGAGCTGCTGGCTACTTTGGAGGGCCCCGCATACATCGAACGCGTCGCCCTGTCCAAGCCTCAGCACATCCTCAAGGCCAAGGCGGCTATTAAGAAGGCGTTTGAAAATCAGGTGAACAACAAAGGGTTTTCCTTCATTGAAGTGCTCTCGACCTGTCCGACCAACTGGGGTCTTCGACCTGTTGAGGCGTGTCAGTGGCTGGAGGAGAACATGATTCCCTATTACCCGCTGGGCGTCTTTAAGGATTTTGAATAAGAGAGCGAGGAGGGTGAGGACATGTCTGAAACCGGTAAGAAACATTTTGAGCGCTCTTTGATAGCCGCAGGCTTCGGGGGTCAGGGGCTCATGGTGTTGGGGCAACTGATTGCCTACACGGGAAATGCGGAGGGGCGTAACGTATCCTGGATTCCCTCATACGGCCCTGAGATGCGAGGTGGCACCGCTAACTGCTGTGTAGTCCTCTCGGACAAGAAGGTGGGTTCTCCCGTAGTGGAGAAAGCTGACGCCGTGGTTGTGATGAACCAGCCCTCTTTGGCCAAGTTCAAGGATGACGTCAAGCAGGGCGGAGTACTCCTTTACAACAGCGATCTGGTCAAGCTGGAGGGAGTGCGCTCGGACATCCGAACGATTGCTGTGCCCGCCAACACCATTGCCACTGAGGAGGGAAGCGAGAGGGTAGCCAACATCGCCATGTTGGGTGCCCTGGTCGCGGCCACGGACCTTGTGGACGATAAAACCTGCATCAAGATGATCAAGGAAAAACTGGGCGGGCGGAAGCCGGAGTTTCTTCCTATGAACCTCAAGACTTATGAACGGGGAAAGGCCCTCGTGCAATAAAACCTTGAGGGCCAGGGATTTTAAGAAGTTGCTAACTTAACGGCGCTTCTTAACGGGTCCTGGTTTTGATGAGTAACGATGAGGGGGGTGGACTATGTCTGCCCTCCTCGTCGCTTTAAGTGATGGCGAGCAAAAGCATAAAGGAGAGCTGGACGATGGATAAAGAGACAGATGTGCTGTACGAAAAACCTCTTGCAAAACGCCGCATTTACGAGGGGCGCATTGTAAACTTGAGGGTGGATGATGTGGAGTTGTCGGATGGGCGCAGGGCGACGCGGGAAGTTGTGGAGCATGACGCGGCTGTTGGAGTCCTGGCTCTGACCGACCGGAACAGCGTCCTCCTGGTGCGCCAGCATCGCTACGCCGTGGGAGAGAACACCCTTGAGATATGTGCCGGGCTGGTCGATAAAGGGGAGGATTTTGAGGCTGCCGCCATGCGGGAGATGCAGGAGGAGTTGGGAGTAAAACCCGGAAAATTAAGGGAAATAGCGCGTTTTTATACGTCGCCCGGCTTTTGTACGGAGGAGCTTGTCCTTTTTCTGGCGACGGAGCTCTCGGCCTCAAGCCTGCCTCAGGATGAGGACGAGAACATTGAGACTGTGGAGATTTCTTGTTCGGAGCTGCCTCAAAAGCTGGCTCAGGGCGTTTTTCGAGACGCCAAGACCTTTGCTGCCCTGACCTGGCTGGTGGCGGAGATGAAAGGGGCTTGGGGCCCGGCTCCCGTATGATAAAATGGAGGGCGCGCGGGGGTGGCGGAACGGCAGACGCGCCAGACTTAGGATCTGGTGCCATTGGCGTGGGGGTTCAAGTCCCCCCCTCCGCACCAATCATTGAGATGCAACGTTTTTTGTGGACCGTCAACCTTTACAAAATAAAAGGTTGGCGGTTTTTTTGTCCCTTCTTGCCCTGAATCGGAGTGCCCTGCTTGCTGCGAGCGTGGTTTCTCTCAGAAGAAAGCGGGGGGCGAAACTCAGGAGCTGGGGTATAATGGGCTGATACAGGGAGCTTTATATTTTTTTCAAAAAATTGTGGAGCGGGGGAGATTCTGTTCTTTGCTCAGGCTTGCATGCTCCCTTCTCCCGTTTTTTGAGTGCGGAGACAAGTTTTCTATGTTAGCCTCTTGGGACGAACCTGAAGCAAGAGGAGGTTCAAAATGGGACGTTTTGGTTTTATGAACGGATTCTTTGCGCGCCGCCGGCTTCTCGAGCTCCTTATGGCCCTCTCACTTGTTTTGGCATGGACGACTCGGTCCTACGGGGCTCCTCAGGTCATCTTGGCACCTCTGTCTGGCACGGTGGGGGTACAGATGGAGCAGTTTGTTGAGCGCGTGTTGCAGAAAGCACAGGAGGAGAAGGCTCCGTTGGTGATCTTTGAGTTGGATACGCCCGGAGGGCTGGTTGAGGCTACGCGCGGAATCACTCGAGCGATCCTGGCTTCTGATGTCCCTGTCGTCATGTGGGTGTCGCCGGGCGGTCGGGCGGCTTCAGCGGGCGCCTTCATGATGCAAGCTGCGCATGTTGCCGCGATGGCCTCCGGGACGAACATGGGAGCCGCTCATCCTGTGGTGGCCTCAGGAGGAGACGTCCCGAAATCGGATATGAAGGAGAAGATCACCAACGACCTCATGGCTCAGATGCGTGCTCTCACTCAGATGAGGTGTCGCAATGGGGACACGGCTCAGAAGATGATAGAGGATAGCCTTTCTCTCACAGCTCAGGAGGCCCTTGATGAGAACGTGATCGATCTCATAGCGGATGACCTGGAGACGCTTCTGGTCGGGGTCAACGGACGTTCTGTAGTGACAGCCGGCCGGACGATGAAAGTGAAAATTTCTCCCGACAGCTTCGTCAGACGGGTGGAGATGACGATGCAGGAAAGGCTGATCCAGTTTCTCTCCAGCCCCGACATTGCCTATCTTTTGCTGGTCGGCGGACTGATGGCCCTGTTTTACGAGGTGGTCACGCCCGGAGGGTTTGTCCTCGGCATCATCGGGGCGCTCATGCTCCTGATGGGGAGCGTTGGGCTCAGAATGCTGCCCTTCAACTGGGCGGGAGTGGCCCTGGTTGGAGCGGGAGTGATTGTCATGGGGCTGGATATTCTCCTGGGTGGCATGGGGGTTTTGATCCTCCTGGGCCTAGCAGTCATCACCGCAGGGGGGCTTTTTCTCTTCAAAGCTCCGGGCGGAGAACTGCTGCACATTTCCATTGCGGTGTTCGCAGGGATGGTTTTGACTCTGGGGGCCTGTTTCACCTTTTTCGCCATGAAAATTGCTCGAACCCTTAGATCAAAGATCTCCACAGGGCAGCAGGGGCTTGTCGGACTGGAAGCGGATGTGTCTGAGGAGCTGGTGCCGGAAGGGATGGTGCGCTGCCGCGGGGAGCTTTGGAGGGCTCGAACGGAAGGAAAGCCTCTTAAGGTTGGGGCGAAAGTTCGAGTGGTTGCGGTGGAGGGGATCACTCTGTTGGTGAAAGAAGAACCTGAAGGAGAAGAAGCATCATGAAGCTGACGGTTTTGGGAGCGGGAAGCTTTGGAACCGCCATGGCGAACCATGCCGTTGAGGCGGGGCACGATGTGCGTCTGTGGTGTCGCTCTCCTGAGCAGGCCAAGACCCTCAACGCGGAGCATCGAAATCCTCGCTATCTGAAGGACTTCCCCTTAAATGAAAATCTGGTTGCTCTCTCGGATTTTGAGGAGACGGTCGCTTTTTCGGATTCTTTGATCTTGGCGGTGCCGGCTCAGAAGGTCCGTGAGGTGCTGAAGAACTTGAGCGTTTTGCCTGTGGCCGGGAAGAAGCTTTTAAGCCTTGCCAAGGGCATTGAGATCGGGAGCGGTTTTTTGATGCATCAGGTGGCGCAGGAGGTCCTTCCCGAGCTCTCTTACAGCGCCCTTTCAGGCCCCAGCCATGCCGAGGAGGTGGTCCGCGACCTACCCACGGCCGTTGTGGTGGCCTCGCGTAACCCATCGATTGCGGAAGAATGGCAGGAAGCCTTGAACACACCTCATTTTCGGGTGTATACCAGCAAAGACCTCCCCGGGGTTGAGCTGGGAGGGGCCGTTAAAAACATCATTGCCATCGCTGTGGGAGCAGCCTTGGCCCTGGATTTGGGAGATAACGCGAAGGCTGCCCTGACGACGCGCGGGCTGGCGGAGATCATGAGGCTGGGTGTGGCGTTGGGAGCGGAGCCTTTGACTCTTTCTGGGCTTGCCGGCATCGGCGACCTGATGGTGACGTGTTACAGCTTGCACTCTCGAAACCTGCGCTTTGGAGCGGCAATAGGCCGAGGGCTCTCCCTGGAGCAGGCCGGAGAGGAGATTGGACAGGTGGTGGAGGGCGCCCATACGGTGAAAGCCGTGGTTGCAGAGGCACGCCGTATGGCTTTGGAGCTTCCTGTTGCCGAGAGCGTGCACCGAATCCTCTATGAGGGGGCCGAGCTCTCCGATGTGATCCAGAGTTTGCTGATGCGCGACCCTAAGCCGGAACATCCTTCACACGTCTGAACTCCCAGCACGGCTCTGAGCGTTTTCTGAACAGGCGCGCCCGTTTTTTCCAAGCTTTTCCGAGCGTGCCTCTTTTTCCTCTCGGTTGGAAATCTCAGTGGTTCGTAGTAAAATTTTTGCGTCAAGCAACAGCTTTTGTGCGCCCCAAACCTTTGTTTGAACTCTTTGAGTTTGAGAACGAGGCGCGCAAAAAGGGAAGGGGTACAGAAATGTCAACTATAGGTTTTTACGAAGAGGAGACCTTTAAGAAGGTTAACAAGACTCCGGTGCGCAGCACGATAGAGTCCATGTTTTATGGCAACAACGTCGTGAAGGTCCGTGACCTTCGGGAGGCTTATGAGCTTGCAAAAAATAGTCCAGGCACTGTAGAGCTTACGGGGATGCCTGTCTACAGACCGGATGAGCTTGAGCTTCCGAGCGGGGCTAATGTTCTCTTATTTAATGATGGAGCTGTTTTCGGGCGCACGGCTGCGGCACGGCGCATCGTGGGTTGGCCTGGTGTGGATACCGCCGCTCTGACGACGATCCTGCGCGAGGCCGTTTACCATATGCGCAACCGCAAGCTCTATGTTGCGGACGCTTATGTGGGGCTGGATGAGGACTTCATCACCGCCGCGCATATACTCCTTCCGGAGGGCTTTGAGAACAACCTTTACAGCTGGATGTTCAATTTCCAGCACGCCAACGCAAAATACCGCGAGATGTACTCGCGTTCCCGCCGGGTCTCCGACGTGGATGGTGATATCTTTATCCTTGCAGACCCTGACTGGTCCCACCCGGACTTTCCTTTGGGGCTGGCCTTCTTCTCGCCTGAGGAGAACTGTGCTGCGGTCCTGGGCTTGCGCTATTTTGGGGAGCTGAAGAAGGGGACCTTGACGCTGGGGTGGGGAATAGCAGCCCGCAACGGTTACGCTTCTTGCCATGGAGGACTGAAGCGTTACGTGACGAAAGATGGTAACAAGTTCGTTTTGGCCGCCTTTGGCCTGTCCGGATCTGGCAAATCGACGATCACTCATGCCACGCATGGCGGGAAGTATGACATCACCGTCCTGCACGACGATGCTTTTGTTGTCAATACGACGGAACGTTATGCCATCGCTTTGGAGCCTACCTATTTTGACAAGGTGCAGGACTATCCCATTGGCTGTGAGGACAACAAATATCTAGTCACAATGCAGAACTGTGGCGTCACCCGCTTGCCGGATGGCAAGCTGGTTGCGGTGACGGAGGATTTGCGCAATGGCAATGGGCGGGCCATGAAGTCGCGCCTGTGGTCGCCCAACCGGATTGACCGCATCGACGAACCTCTGGACGCCATCTTTTGGCTGATGCGCGACCCGACGATCCCGCCGGTCCTGAAGCTGGAAGGCCCTTCTCTGGCCTCTGTCCTAGGGGCGACTCTCGCCACCCGACGCACCAGTGCCGAGCGCCTTGCCCCGGGCGTGGATCCCAATGCCCTTGTCTGTGAGCCCTACGCTAATCCCTTCCGGACCTATCCTCTGGCGATGGACTACGAGCGCTTCAAAAAACTTATCGCCGATGGGGTGGACTGCTACATTCTGAACACTGGAGATTTCATGGGGACTAAGGTGAAGCCGGCCCACACTCTGGGCATCCTTGAGGCTATCGTGGAGCGCCGGGCCGCTTGGAAGCCTTTCGGCTCCTTCACAGGCATGAAGATTTTGGAGCTGCCTGACTTCAACATCGATCTGAAGGACAAAACGTACAGAGAGCAGCTGTTGGCACGCTTCAAGGACCGTCTGGGTTTCGTTGTCTCCAGGGACACAGAACGGGGAGGGATTGACAAGCTTCCCCCTGACGCTCGCGAGGCTCTGGAGCGAGCTGTCGAGGAGATGGGAAAATTTTAACGGAAGCCAGCTAGAAAAGACTTTGATGGTCTAAAATCGAACCGTCCGAGAGGAACACCTCGGCCGGTTCGATTTTTAGGTTGCTCTTTTTGTCCGGAGAGTTTTGTGTTTGTCCCCGGCTTCAGTCCTTCAGAAAGTCCAGGACGGCCTTGCGGAACTCCTTGTAGTAGGGAGCCTCCATCATCATGGAGTGGGATGCTCCCTCCAAGACGACCAGCTTCGAGCCTTCGTTGGGAAGAGATTTTTTAGCCTCCTCGCAGAGGGCGGGGGAGACATAGGGGTCCTTATCGCCGACGATCAAGAGCGTGGGGACGTTGATGGAGGCGGTGGGGATCAAGCGTTCCTTGGGGTCCACCAGAAGGTCTTTACGCCCTCCGTTGGGGCTGCTTTCCTTATCGTAGCGCCAGCAGTTGGAGAGAAAGACTCCGACCACTCCGGGCTCGGTGATCTCGTAGTTGATGGTCTTGTCCTCGTTCCGCTGGAAGTCATCAGCGGCATGTTCCCAAGTGTTGTGGTTGAAGGGGGTCTTCACCTCAATTGCTGCCAGTCCGGCGACGATGGGAGCGTAGAGCACGAGACGATTGATCTTTTCGTCGCCGTACTTGGCAGCAAACCGTCCGCTCGTGACTGTTCCCCAGCTCCAGCCCAGGATGTTAAGCTTCTTCGCACCGGACTCCTTGAGAATGAGATCCACGGCCGCGTTGATATCCTCTGCCGCGTAGTCGGAATCGGGCATGAAGCCGTCCTCCACAGGTTGGGACTGCCCATAGCCCGCGATGTCGAGCAGCCAGACGGAGAAGCCCTCACGGGCAAAGAAGCGGGCGAGGCTGTAATCCTTGTAGTCCACGTCGAACTCGTGAGAAGAGTAGGTGAGCCCGTGGACCATCAAAAGAGGTGTCTGTCCCTCCTGAGCTTGAGTGATTTGATAGCGGGCCAGGTGCAGCTGCACTCCGTTGCGCTCCAGCGGGAAGATTTTCATCTCCACCGCCTCTTGCGCAAAAGCGTTCGGAGCAAGGATCAGGGACGCGAGGATCAGCAGACAGGAAAGGGTTAGCTGTTTCAGTGTCATCTTACTAAAACCTCCTCAAAATTTAAACCTTGTTTTGATAATTAACATGGCGCTATCCTATCGTTTCGTTCTCAAAAAGTCAACGATGCGATCACGTCTCTTTTTGCACGGCTGAAAAACCTGAGGCAGGATGGAGACCCTGAGGGGGAGTGTTGTATTCCTATCTTTTGAGCCTAAGATGAAAAAGAACGCTTTTGTCCGCATCATAGCTTGACAGGGTGCTCTCAAAAAGAGTACACTTTTAGGGTAATAAAAGATTAACACACAAAGAAAAAATTATTATTCCTTGGTCTGGCCCTCGAACCTTTCTTAATTAAATTTAAGGAGGGCATTACAGTGACTCCAAAAGACCTTGTCCATTCCTACCTGCCGTTCGTTGATTTTTTAGCAGAAGCTCTGGGGCCTACCGCAGAGATTGTTCTCCATGACCTCAGACAGGAAGAGCATTCCATGATAGCCATAAGAAACCCCCTCACCGGACGAAGGGCAGGAGATGCCACGGCGACGGAGGAGGTTCACCATATGACCCGCCGGGCTGAGAAGACAGGGCGGCCTTTTATCACAAACTATTTTTCCAAGCCTACGGGAGAGTGCATTCTGCGCTCCTCAACGTACTTCATTCGGGACGATGAAGGACGGATTGCGGGGATCCTGGGGCTCAATATTGATTTAACGGATCTCTGGGCAGCCCGAGATACCGTGGATCGGCTCCTGACGTTGGGGAATGAGGTTCACCTTGAGGCAGAGGGAAAGGAGAGTACCCAGAGCCAAGATGCCTCCTCTCCTGCTGAGCTTTCGGCAGCCTCTCATAAGGGTTGGGAGACTTCGGGGATCGGGGGAGCGGGAGGGGAAAACGTTGAGAAAATGGTTTATGCCGTTTTGAAACAAATTCTGGCCTCCTGTCCCTCCGAACCCAAGCGCCTCACCGCGAGGGAGAAGCGCGAGCTAGTGGAGACGCTGAACGACCGTGGAGTCTTTCTTCTCAAGGGGGTTGTGACAGAGGTGGCGCGGCGCCTGGCGGTCTCCGAACAGACCATCTATCGCTACATCAAAGGGCAGTGAGTCGGTTAGAAAGTTGGGCTCATGGGCAGGGAGGGAGGTTTTATGCCCAACCTTGGAAAATGTCCGGAGAACGGTACTTCTGAAAGGCCTGAATTGAAAGTGTAACGGCATGGTTTTTAGGCAAGAACCTGGATAAATAGCGATATCTGTGACTCTAAGGAGGGGATAACATGCTATTGATAGGAAACGGAATGCTGGTAACCCGGGACCCGGCCAACCCTTGGTTTGAAAACGGCTGCGTGGCCATTGAGGATCGCTTGATTGCCGCAGTGGGAAAGACGTCGGATATGCGCTCCAAGTATCCCAACGCGCGTTTTCTGGATGCGGCTGGAGGGCTGATCATGCCAGGTTTCATCAACGCTCATATGCACTTCTACAGTGCCTTTTCAAGGGGCTTCTCCAGCGGCGGCGAACCTGCTAAAAATTTCCAGGAGGTTTTGGAACGTCTTTGGTGGCGCCTGGACAGAGGCCTCACGCTTGAGGACTGCTACTACAGCGCGATGGTCTGCCTGATCGACTGCATCAAAAATGGTACCACGACAGTTCTGGACCACCACGCCAGTCCTTATGCCGTTCGGGGCAGCCTCTTTGAGCTGGGAAAGGCCGCCAGGCTTACCGGCATCCGCTGCTGCCTTTCCTACGAGGTCTCCGACCGGGATGGCCCTGAGATCGTGCGCCAGGGCATCGATGAAAACATGGACTTTATCCGGTGGGCTCAAAAAGAGGGGGACGATCTGCTCCAGGGGACCTTTGGGCTTCATGCCTCCATGACTCTCTCCAATGAGACTCTCGTGGCCTGCCGTGAGGCGATGGGCGATTGCAACGCAGGTTTCCATGTTCATGTTGCTGAGGGGCCTGGGGATGAGGTGGACTCTGAAAAGCGCTATGGCAAGCGCATCCTGGAGCGTTTTAGGGAGTACGGACTCCTGGGGGAAAGGTCCATGGCCATCCATTGCATCCACATCAACGACCGTGAGATCGATATCCTTAAGGAGACGAACACTGCTGTTGTGCATAACCCGGAGTCAAACATGGGCAACGCCGTGGGCGTTTCTCCTGTCCTGAAGCTTTGTGAACGCGGAGTTTTAACCGGGCTGGGCACGGACGGATACGTCAGCGACATGCTCCAGAGCTACAAGCTGGCTAATGCTCTGCAGAAGCACGCGATGGAGCATCCCAACGTCGCCTGGGGGGAGATCCCGACGATGCTCTTCGATAACAATGCGACAATTGCGGGGCGTTTCTTCAAAACGCCTCTGGGACGTCTTGCCCCAGGTTACTCCGCGGATGTCATCGTCTCCGACTATGTGCCCCCCACAACCTTGACGGACCAGAATATCAACGGGCACCTGCTCTTTGGAACCTCAGGACGCAGCATCGTCACCACGATAGCGCGCGGCAAGGTCCTTATGGAGAACCGGGAGCTGAAAGAACTGGATGAGAAGGAGATCGTGGGTAAGGCGCGGGAGCTTTCCGCTAAGACTTGGGAACGCATCGCGGCGCTTTAGTTTTGTCTGGAAGGTTTCTCAGTCCCGGAAAAGGAAACTTCCGGCCTATTTGAACGAGGAGGGTCGGGAGGCGTTTCGAGAAGAGGATTTTTCCAGAAGGAACAGGGGGGTGTCCTATGTCTCATATCATGAGGCCGCAGAGTTTTTCCACGTTATTGAACTGGATTGAACGCGAATATAAGGAGAAAGATTCCATCTTTGGGATCCACAAGTCACTTTTCTGGAAGCCGGAGAAAAAACGCTTTTTTGTCCCCGAGCTTTTCGGGTCCCCGCTTTTGACCCCGGTGGGGCCTGCCGCAGGGCCCAACACACAGTTGACGCAGAACATTCTGGCTGCCTGGCTTTGCGGGGCGCGCTACATGGAGCTCAAGACGGTTCAGATCATGGATGAGCTTGAGCTCGGGCGTCCCTGCATTGACGTGGAGGATGAGGGGTACAACGTTGAATGGTCGCAGGAGCTCAAGCTGGAGCAGTCTATCCGGGAGTACGTCAAGGCCTGGCTGCTCATCCCGGTTTTGGAGCGTCTATTGGGTTGGGAGAAGACCGAAGGTGCAGGTGGGCTCATCTTCAACATGAGCGTGGGCTATAACCTGGAGGGGATCCTGGAGCCCCGGATGCAGACCTTCATCGCCAAGATGCTTGATGCCTCGGAAGAGCTGGAGGAATACCGTGAGGTTCTGAGGAAGGAGTTTCCGCAGTACGCTGATATCACGGCCCCCAAGGCTCTGGTCAACAGCGCGACTCTTTCCACCATGCACGGTTGCCCACCCGATGAGATTGGCAAAATAGCCAGTTATCTCCTGGAGAACCGCGGGTTTCATCTTTTTGTGAAGATGAACCCGACCCTGCTGGGTCGCGACGAGGTGAGATCCTTGCTGAATGAGACTTTAGGTTATTCGGACATCCAGATTCCTGATCCTGTCTTTGAGCACGACCTCAAGTACCCTCAGGCTCTGGAGATAATAAAAATGATGAAGGAGGCCTCGAAGCGGACGGGCAAGTTCTTTGGGGTCAAGCTGACCAACACCCTCGGGATGTCCAATCACAGATGCATCATGCCTGGCGAGGAGATGTACATGTCCGGCCGATCCCTTTATCCCATCTCTATGAACCTCTGGAACCGTCTCTCCAAAGATTGTGGCGGAGATCTCAACGTCTCCTATTCTGCCGGGGCTGACGCAAAGAACATCGCTGGAATCTTTGCCTGCGGTGCTCTGACTGTGACGATGGCCTCGGACCTGCTCAAGCCTGGTGGGTATGGTCGCATTGTCCATTGCCTTAAGAATCTGGAGTCTGCCCTGGAGAAGGCAGGGGCTGCAAACCTGAAGGCTTTCTCTGCCGGAGCCCCTGAAAACCTTGAAAAAGCGGCGGCTGATGCTCTGAAGGCCCCACGCTACAAGAAGGGCTATTATCCCGGCGCTCCCAAAGTCTCCTCGGGGCTGGGGTTGTTTGACTGCATCGAAGCCCCATGCATGTCTCAGTGTGCGGTTTGCCAGGATATCCCGGAGTACGCAGGGCTCATCGCTCGTGGGGATTATGACGGGGCTCTCTCTGTTATTTTACGAAAGAACCCTCTGCCCGGCCTCACGGGCTACGTCTGCACCCATCTGTGTCAGACCCGCTGCACTCGCGCCAACTATGACGAAGCGGTTGAGGTTCGTGCTCTCAAACGTTTTGCTTCCGAACACGGCCGTGTTGCCGTGCCTCAGGTCAAGAAGAGCAATCGCAAGGTAGCGGTTATCGGCGGTGGGCCGGCGGGCCTGGCTGCCGCCATGCGCTTGGCCCTTGCGGGTATTGAGGTGACTCTCTATGAGGCGCGCCAGCGCTTGGGCGGGATGATGGCCATCGCGCCCGTGTTCCGCTTGCCTCATGCTGTCATGGACGCGGATGTCCAGCGTTTGAAAGACCTGGGGGTGAAGTTTGTCCTGGGACATAAGGTGACGGAGCCACCGGAGTCCTTCCTGGAACAAGGATTTGACGCTGTCTTTGTGGCCACAGGCTTCCCTGAGGAAGTGCCTTTGAAACTGGAGGGTATTGATTCCAAGGGTGTCTGGACTGCTATGGAGCTGCTTGAGACGACGATGGACGGCTCAAGGCCCGACCTGGGTAAAAAAGCTCTGGTAATCGGAGGCGGCAACACGGCAATGGACGCTGCCCGCACAGCTGCCCGTCTGACGGGCGCGCCTGTGACGGTGGTTTATCGCCGCTCACGGGAGGAGATGCCTGCCATTGAGGAGGAGCGCGAACTGCTCTTTGAGGAAGGGAACCTTTTGGAAGAGCTTGCCGCTCCCGTTCGGGTTCTGGTGAAGGACGGACGTGTCGCGGGGCTTGAGTGTGAGCGCACCAAGCTTGGAGAGGCCGACCTGGATGGCCGCCGTACTCCCGTGCCTACGGGCGAGAAGTTTGTCCTTGAGGCAGACTCTCTCGTCGTCGCCATCGGTCAAGGCGCGGATCGGTCGCTCTTCGAGAACGGGCGTATCTCCTTGCGCCGCAACGGAAGTGTCATAACAACTCAGGCAGGGAGGACGAGCCGCAGCGGTGTTTACTCCGGTGGCGACCTCACCCGCGGACCGGACATTGTGATTGCCGCCTGTGCGGACGGAACTCGTGCAGCTGAGGCCATCTGCCTTGAGCTGGGTGTCGAACTCCCTGAGCTCCCGGGCCTGCCTCATCCCACCATCCAGGAAATTCTGTCCTCTAAGAAGGCTCGCACGCGCAAGCAAAGCCCGCATCGAGAGGCACATCTTCCCGTCTCGGAACGTAAAGGTTTTGAGCTTGTGGAGCGCACCCTCTCCGAGACCGATGCAAGGGCCGAGGCCGCGCGCTGTCTCCAGTGCACATCGCACTGTGATAAGTGCGTGGAAGTTTGCCCTAACCGGGCTAACTACTCCTACATCACAACTCCGACGAGCCTTTCACTTCCTGTTTTTGAGGCTCGCGACGGCCGGGCGGAGGTCGTTGCGACGGAGGTCTTTTCTCTGAGGCAGTCTCGTCAGATCCTTCACATTGAGGACTTCTGTAATGAGTGCGGCAACTGTGCCACGTTCTGCGTTCACAGCGGCAAACCCTATATGGACAAGCCCAGAATCTGTCTGAACGATGAGGATTACAAAACCCAGGATGACAACGTCTATCGAATCTCCGAGAACTCTTTGCGCCGTCGGGAGGGAGGCGTGGAGATGACTCTGGAAGCTCTGAACGACGGCTGCTGGCGTTATACGGACGATGCACTCGAAGTGCTTCTGAACCAGGCTTTTGCTGTAAAAAAGGCTGAGTTGAAGGGTTCGTTGAAAGGACGCCGCTCCCTGCTCCCGGCTGCTGAGATGAAAGTCCTTTACGAGGGCATCAGGAACTCCATGCCCTGGCTGCTCTGAAGAGGGGCTGGATTCGGGAGACCTCTCTCTTATTCTTATGGGGGAGCGCTGGTTTAATCGCTTTTAAGTGTAAGATAGTCAATCACTGTTGCCTCTTAGTTAGGGTCTAAAGCTTTATCAGGCCGTACGGAGCGCGTGTGGGGGGCATAGCCCCGTGGTTAATCATATTTTAAGTTTTAAGTCTGAGGGGGTCCCCACCCCCTCAGGCTCATGTCATACACCTTAAATCAATCATATTGAGGAGGAAAAACACGAATGGACTTCAGCAAGATTCTTGAGAAGGCAAAATCTTACGAAAAGGATATGACAAAATTTCTGCGTGACATGATAGCTATCCCCAGTGAGAGCTGCGATGAGAAGGGTGTCATTCATCGTATCAAGGAGGAGATGGAGAAGGTTGGGTTTGACAAGGTGGAGATTGACCCGATGGGCAATATTCTGGGGACGATCGGGAAAGGAAAACATCTTATTGCCATTGATGCCCATGTTGATACAGTGGGGATAGGCGACTTAAAGAACTGGAAGTTTGACCCCTATAAGGGCATGGAGGACGAAAAGGTCATAGGGGGTCGCGGGGCCAGCGATCAGGAGGGCGGCATGGCCTCAATGGTTTACGCGGCCAAGATCATGAAGGACCTCGGTCTTTTGGACGATTGCACGGTGGTGATGGTGGGCTCTGTCCAGGAAGAGGACTGCGATGGCCTTTGCTGGCAGTACATCATCAATGAGGGCAAGCTGCGCCCAGATTTTGTCATCAGCACGGAGCCGACGGACGGCGGCATTTACCGCGGACACCGGGGCCGTATGGAAATAGAAATTGTCATCAAGGGTGTGAGCTGCCATGGCTCCGCCCCGGAGCGTGGTGACAACGCCATTTACAAGGCCGGCCCTATTCTGAACGAACTTCAGGCCCTCCATCCGAACCTCAAGGACGATGCTTTCCTGGGCAAGGGCAGCCTCACGGTCTCTGAGATATTCTTCACGTCACCCTCCCGCTGTGCGGTTGCAGACGGATGCCGTATCTCGGTGGACCGCCGCCTGACTCGCGGTGAGACGGCAGAGTATGCCATGGACCAGATACGCCGTTTGTCTTCCGTGAAGGCTGCTGAGGCCGAGGTTCGTATGTACAAGTACGAGCGGCCTTCATGGACGGGGCTGGTCTATCCTACGGACTGCTACTTCCCCACCTGGGTTATTGAGGAGGACCATCCGGTCTGTCAGGCCATGATGGAGACGTACTCCAGCCTCTTCAACAAAAAAGCGCGACTGGACAAGTGGACTTTCTCCACAAACGGCGTGGCTATCATGGGTATGCACGGCATTCCCTGCATCGGTTTTGGCCCCGGACACGAGGACCAGGCCCACGCGCCCAATGAGATCACCTGGAAAGAGGAGCTGGTGACCTGTGCCGCGCTTTATGCAGCGATCCCCGGCGTTTATGCCAGAAAGTACGCGGCTCAGATGCCGGAGCACACGGAAAACATCGTCCTGCGCTAAGGCAGAGCTTTAGTACTGGGAATATCAAAGACGGGCGAGTCCAAACTCGCCCGTCTTTGATATCGGCAAACGTGAGAACGTGAGAAAAGCATTTTCCATGGGCGCTCACGTATAGACGCGCATAAGACAGGTTAGCAGTCTTTTCTTTGCCGGGAGAGCATCTGCTCCTTAATCTTTTGCCTACTTCTACCTTTTGGCAAAGGCTGCTTCCAGGACGCCTCCCGCGATAGCCAATGCTTTATCCGAAATAGAAAAGCAAAGCGTACGGTCTGCGCGAGGATCGACATCGCCAATTTTCATCCCTTGCCTTACCGGAACTGAAGGATGGATCAAACCGCGGAGAACTCCTCCAAGCTGGGAGCGAAGCTCAACTCCGGCCACGTGGCCCAGAAGCTGACCGGGCTCAACGAGATCGCCTATAGAGGCCAGAGGCTCCAGAAATCCATCGGCAGGGGCACGTAGCAGGCGATCCAGGGTAGCCCCTCCGATCTCTCCCGGGACTCCTGTGTCGGGGGCGGCTCTGCCATCTGTGATGACTCGGCCCAGGGAGTGCCCGCGCAGGGTCTCTATAACCGCGTGGACCTCTTCAGGGGCTTGAAATCCGGGCCCCAGCGCCAGGACTCTGGGAGCCATGTCGCGATGGGTCCCGCAGTTTCTTTTGGCCATGATAGCGTCCACCAGAAGATCTGGTTGCAGGTCTGGAAGGCTTTCTCCATCGGGGTCTATCAAAACCCCTATCTCAGAAGGATTCCAGGCGCTTGGGGCAGAGATGAGTCGGGCGGTCATGCCCTCTATCTCGCAAACCCCGTCAAAGACGGCCTGAGCGACGGATACCGTCCTGCGCACCATCGTGGGCTGCGCCGCCTCCAGAACAAGCACGGAAAAACCTACTTTCCAAAGCCTGAAGATGACGCCTGTAGCTAAGTCTCCTCCTCCACGGACAATGGCCAAGGGCATGATGTCTCCCTCCTTCTTCTCTTTTGTGAGGGCGTTCCGCTCAGCGCACCTGCAGTTTTGCGCTTTGTTCCATGCTTCAGCTGAGCTAAGCGGAGAGTTTTTGCGAATCAAGTAGCTTGAGTGCTTCTATTGTAACTTATTATTAGAGGCGCCTAAGATTGGACTACAGATATCGGCCTCAGGAAATAGCGCAAAAGCTCCCGAGGAGAGAAGTATTGCGCAGTTTGTTTTTTTGTTGACCTGTCTTGGAATAATGGAAGGCGAGCAAAAGAAAAACCCCGTCGGAAACGGGGTTCAAGGACTTCAATAAACTGTATGAAATAAAATTCTGGTGGCGGCAACTGGAGTCGAACCAGTGACACCGCGGGTATGAACCGCGTGTTCTAGCCATCTGAGCTATGCCGCCTGATTGGCTTGGTTGCGGGGACAGGATTTGAACCTGTGACCTTCGGGTTATGAGCCCGACGAGCTACCTGACTGCTCCACCCCGCGGCTTGCTCTTTCCTGGTGTTGAAGTTTGTTCGAATCCCTGGTGCCGGACGCGGGACTCGAACCCGCACGGACTTTCGTCCACAGGATTTTAAGTCCCGAGCGTCTACCAGTTCCGCCAGCCCGGCGACACCCAAACATTATATCATTTTTCAGGGGAGAGTCAAGGGAATTTTTCTCCTGGTGTCATTGCTCTGTGATAAAGTCACCCTGTAACTGG
>JAAYOR010000192.1 GCA_012520235.1 Fretibacterium sp. | reverse complement strand
CATCTCACTCTGGCACGGACGTCAGGCGAGCCGCTCCCCAAACCGCTTCTGGAGGCCCTGAGCGCCACTCCGGAATTTTCTTTCGCTTGGCGTTCTCGCAGCTTTGTCTTGATGCAGAGCCGACTGACCCCGAAGGGCGCTGTCTACCGGCCGCTCCTTGAGGTGAGTGCGGCAGGGCCGTAGAAAATTCTCAGCCCCTTCTCTTTTGCAGTTCCCGGACGAGGTTAAGGCGGAACACGTCGGCAAACTCGTCGATATTGCAGCAGCTGAGGTCGAAGCGTGCGGTGAGGTTGTCGTCCGCCTCCAGGGAGTCCACGCTGACCAGCATGGCGGTGTTGCGGTTCAGGTTCAGGATTTTTGCCACGCGCGAGTACTTGGGAAGGTACTCCAGGTATTCACCCGTCTTGGCCTCGATCCAGAAGATCTGTCCTCCCACGTTCAGCAGGAAGTCCAGCTCAAAATCCTCTTCTCCGGGCATGAGTATCTGAGGGTTTTTCATGAAGGCGTGGGGCAGGTCAATGGTTGCGGGGTGTGTGGTCAGGATGGAGACGATCTTGTCCCTGATGTAGTGCTCCAGCCACCCGCCGCTGAGGAAGTTGATGGCGGTGGGGATGCGGTTGACCTGGGCGACGATCTTGCGGTGAGGCGCTCTTCGGTAGACGAACTGCCTCAGGAACTCCACGTCCTTAAGCATCTTGCAGAAGTTCAGGGTGTGGGTGATATCCCGACTCTGAAGGCCGGCCAGAGAATAGGTGAACTCCTCCCCCTGATTCAGAGTAGCCTTCAGCCGGGCATAAAAGGGCTGGATGTAGGCGAGGTACTTGCCGATGAAAGCCGCAAGCTGGGAGTGTCTGGGGTCCAGGTCGGACTCGTCGGGAACAGAAACCACCTCGACGCCTCGTTCGAGGAGATAAACACTGAGGTCGGCCAGCTGTTTGTTGGAGAACTCGCCGCCCTTCTCCTTCGAACTGCCCGTGGTGTCCGCAAAGGTTTGGGAAAGGATGGTGGGGAAGAACGGCCCATGTCCTTTTTCGCCCGAACGCCGGACCAGGTTCTGACAGAGCAGTTCCACATGCCGACCCAAGTGGGAGCTGGAGATGGTGCGAATGAGCCCGGCCGCCTCCAGGTTGTCCAGTTGGGCCAGCATGGAAGGTTTGCTGATGGCCAGGGCACGGGCCAACTGGTTCACACGGATTATCCCCTCCTCAGCTCCCTTCAGGATGTCCATTAGGACAAAGAGCATCCCCAGCGGGGCAAAGCCCTTCAGGGACCCCATGAACTGGATGGAGCCGCACTCAAGAGGGTCATAGAGGTCCTTCTTCCGCGCCCCCTTTGCAGTAGGGGAGGAGGGAGCAGGGGCTGAGCTGTTTCCGTCTTTGACCTCCAAAGAAGTTGGACTCTCCTTGAAAGAGACAGGAACAGGAGGCTCCTCGGCTACAAGTTCAATACCGGATATGTTTTCGCGTGATATTTTCCGCGCCGATTTGGCAGCGTTTCGACTACTAGTATCATTTAAGATACCTCCTTTTAGGGTAGATTTAGACTCGTTTTTGCTACTGGTATCTTTACCATGACTACTGCCTCTCCTGATATAGGGTTTGTTATCAACACCGGCATCATTATCACTATCATCTCTTGAGGTTTTTATGGTCTCTTTTGAGATACCGGTATCTTTTTCACCCTCATCCTCATAGGATGTTTTAATATTATTTTTAATATCGGTATCCTTTTGAGTATCGGTATTGTACGTCTTTGGGCTCTCACTTCTGGTTGTGATATCATTATCGGCTTCAGTTTCATTATCAGTGAAGAGTTGCTCTTTGAGATCGGCGAGGTATATTTCGGTATCTTTTTCAATCTCAGTCTTTTTTTCACTATCGCTTATGAGGGCCTCCGGGGTTCCGAGCGGGAGTATGTCGGTATCTTTTTTAATATCGGTGATGTTTTCATTAATGCTTTGAGAGGAAAAATCCTCAAAAAGGTCGGGGAGTATGGTTCCCAAAGTGATATCAGTATCGTTATCGCTATCAAGGGCTTCTGGTGAGACCTCAGACTCTTGATAGGGTGTGGTACCTATATTGTCATCTTTATCCGAAAGCGTGGTTCCGGTATCGTTTTGAATGTCAATTTGAGCCCGCTCGCTCGCTCCGGGAGCGGCAAGGGAGCTTTCAGGGGTCTTTTCAGAGTCAACGAAAGGGGCTTCAGCCTCCAGCTCTGCTGCCGGCATTGGGATCTCAAGGTCGCCATGGACGGAAACGTCCGCCTCCGGACGGTTCGTGCTTTTGGCCTTTCCGTCCACAGACCTCACAGCATCTTCTTCAGAACGAGGAGCTTTTTGCCCTCGCCCTCCCTGTACCCTACGGCTTGAGGGCTTCTCAGGCTCCTCTGTTTTTCCGCGTCGCTTGCGGGGCGTGGAAGCTTTTGAGCCCTGCTGAGCCGGCTCTGTTTTCTGGGGCACTCCGGAAGGAGCCTCCGCCTCGTCAGGCAGGGGATCTTTCTTTTCGCTCGCTGGGTCGCCTTGGCCCCGGGCTTTCCCTCCGGGCCGGCTCGCTTTTTTGGGGGTTACGCGCTCTTCCGAGCTCTCCTCCTCCGAGGAGTCCGCGGTCTCTTTTTTCGTTTTGGCGGTGGAGCGACGACGGTTGCCAGAGGTCCGGGAACGTCTGGGTTCAGGCTGGATGGAGGGCTCGGCGCTGAGGGCCTCCTCGGCCGGTGCAGCAGCTTCGTCTTTCTCCTCCTTGCCCTTTTGCTGAGGCTCCTTCTTTGTCCTTGAGGCAGCAGGCCTCCTGCGGCGCGGGCGGTTCGCCTGTCCCTGGACAGTTTTTTCCTGTTTCTCCTCCGTGACCCCGGACGAGGCGGTTGAGGCAGCCTTGCGCGTCCCGGACGCGCCTTCCTCAGGCTGGTTTTGAGGCTTTTTTTCCACGTTGATCCCTCCGGTCGGTTCTGAATTTGCATCCGTTAAGATTGTATCATGCGCGGTCATGGTGAGGTTAATGGCGATATCCCCCCGACTCCACATCGGAGGCGAAACTTTTTAAATCGAAGGTTAGGTTTAATCAAGATTAAGATACTCTTTTGAGGCGTCGTTTTTGCCGTCTAATCCTCTGAAAACCTCCGCCTTGCGCCCCCGTCCTGCGGCGTTCCTCTCTAATGCGGAGCACATAGTCCGGTTTATAGGGCCAGCTCCTTGCCTCAGGACATCGGGTGACCCGTCACACTCTCCATTCCGGAGTACTTGATGAGATGATGAAAAACTTTTTCCCACGATTTTCTTCAGTCGTGCTATAATCAAAAAAAGAGAGGGAAACAAAATTTTACTCCTTAAAGTGCTGTCCCCGTTGATTTTATACCCTTTTTGAATGGCCCTGCCCTATGGGTGTTGGGCCTGAGCTTCACAATCAGCCGGTTTGCCGGTGTAGGGGGTACATCCTGATGCGGAGATACATCTTTCAGAGAATCTGGACCAGTCTTCTGACCTTATTTGTCGTCATCACCCTCACCTTTTTCATGATGCGCGCCATCCCCGGAGGTCCCTTCACAGACGAAAAGGGAATCCCGCCCCATATCATGGCTAAAATACTGGAGCGCTATCGCCTGAACGATCCCCTGCACGTCCAGTACGGGCGTTATCTGTGGGATGTGCTGCGCTTTGACCTCGGCCCTTCCTATCGGTATGAGGGCATGACGGTCAACGAGCTCATAGCCAACAGTTTTCCTGTCTCCCTCCTGGTGGGGAGCATGGCTCTGGCTCTGGCTCTGGGGGTGGGCATCCCGGCCGGAATTGTCTCGGCGCTGAGGCGGGGCAAATGGCAGGACCGTAGCGCGATGGTCCTGGCAACATTGGGGATCACCATCCCCAACTTTGTCATCGCCACGGCTTTAGTCTACATCTTTGCCTATCGTCTGGGCTGGGTTACGGTGGGCTTCTGGGAGGGTCTGCCAACCGCCTTTTTGCCAGCCCTCACCCTCTCGGGGTATCCCATGGCCTTCATCTCACGCCTGACGCGCTCCAGTATGCTGGAGGTCATCCAGCAGGACTACATCCGCACCGCCTATTCCAAGGGCTTGCGCGAGCGCACTGTGGTCTACATCCACGCACTGCGCAACGCCATCATCCCCGTCATCACTTATCTGGGGCCTCTCACGGCAGGTATCCTGACAGGAAGCTTTGTGGTGGAGCAGGTCTTTGGGGTCCCGGGGCTGGGGACCTTTTTTGTCTCCAGCATATCCAACCGGGATTACACCACCATCATGGGAGTGACTATCTTTTACAGCGCCCTTCTGGTGTCGCTCAACCTCCTCGTGGACATCTGCCTGGGGTTCATCGACCCCAGGATCAAGCTGAGCTGAAGGGGGCATGATTATGGCTCCTACTGAAAACGTGCGGCCGGACCTGAACGACCCAACCCTGTTTGAGCCGGTCTCCGAGACGGAGAAGCGAAGCGCGGACTACATCCGTCCCTCCATGAGCTACTGGCAGGACGCCTGGCGTCGGCTCAGGAGTGACAAACTGGCCCTTTTGGGGCTTTTGGTGATTTTGCTCGTCTTCGCCCTGGCCCTTCTGGGCCCGTGGTTCTCCGCCTGGACCTATGACGCTCAGAACTTCATGGAAGCCAACGAACCGCCAAGCTGGAACCATCTGTTTGGCACGGACATGTTCGGGCGGGATCTTTTTGTGCGCGTGCTCTACGGAGCGCGCATCTCGCTGGCCGTGGGGCTGGTGGCCAGCTTCATCAACCTCACCATCGGGGTCATCTACGGAGGCGTCTCCGGCTTTGTCGGAGGACGGCTGGACAACTTCATGATGCGCGTCGTGGATACCATCCACAGCGTCCCTCTGATGATCTACGTCATCCTGTTGATGGTTGTGGTGGGGCCGGGGCTCAAGAGCATCTTCCTGACGCTTGGTATCTCCTACTGGGCCTCCATGGCCCGCATCGTGCGCTCGGAGGTCATGAGGCTCCGCAACGAGGAGTTTATCCTGGCTGCCCGGGTGCTGGGCGCTTCCGGATGGCGCATCCTGCTGCGCCATCTCATCCCAAACGCGATGGGCCCCATCCTCGTCACGCTCACCTTCTCCATCCCGCAGGCCATCTTTGCAGAGGCTTTCCTGAGCTTTGTCGGGCTGGGAGTCAGTGCCCCCATGGCCAGCTGGGGAGTGCTCAGCAACGACGCCATCGGCACTCTGGGGATTTATCCCTGGCAGCTTTTCTTCCCGGCCATGGCGATATCCGTCACCATTCTGGCCTTCAACTTTCTGGGCGACGGTCTGCGCGATGCCCTGGACCCGCGTTTGAGGAAGTGAGGAGATGAACATGACAGTCAGCAGGGACATGACGATGGGCACAGGGCATCCGGCTCACGGGGAAGACGTACTCCTTCGAGTGCGGGACCTGCGGACCTCCTTCTTCACCCCTGTGGGGGAGGTACGCGCGGTCGGTGGCGTCTCCTTCGACGTGAGGAGGGGTGAGGTGCTGGGTATCGTGGGCGAGTCGGGCAGCGGTAAGAGCGTGACCATGCTCTCCGTCCTGCGCCTTCTGGGGACCTCCGGCAGGATTGTTGGAGGCGAGATAGAGTTTGACGGAGTCAGCCTGACGACCCGCTCGGAGGCTCAGATGGCTGACCTCAGAGGGCGCCGCATCTCCATGATCTTTCAGGACCCTATGACCAGCCTCAACCCGGTGCTGTCCGTAGGGTACCAGATGAGGGAGCCGCTCCTGAGGCATGGCGGGCGGGAGTCGGATGGAGGAGTTGCTCGCATCGTGGAGATGCTGCGGCACGTGGGCATTGAGCCGGCCGAACAGCGCGTGAAGCAGTACCCTCACCAGTTCAGCGGGGGACAGAGACAGCGCATCATGATAGCCATGGCCCTTATCTGCAACCCGGACCTGCTGATAGCGGACGAGCCGACGACGGCGCTGGACGTCACCGTACAGGCCCAGATCCTGGAGTTGATGAAGGGGCTTCAAAGGCGTTTTGGCACCTCCATCATCCTGATAACCCACGACCTGGGTGTCATCGCCGGAACGGCCGACCGGGTGCTGGTGATGTACGGAGGGCATATTGTGGAGGAGGGGACGAGGCGCGACATCTTTTATGCCCCGGCCCACCCCTACACGCGGGGGCTGCTTCAGTCCGTTCCAAACCCGGAAACGCTCTCCAAAAGCCGCCTGATCCCCATCGAAGGGCAGCCGCCTGATCTTCTGAACCCCCCGCCCGGATGCCCTTACTCAGCCCGGTGCCCTCAGACGATGAGGGTGTGTCTGGCCTTTCCTCCGCCCCGGACGCAGGTCTCGGACTCGCACGCCGCCTCTTGCTGGCTCGCGGCGCGCAAGCTGGAAGGAGGCGCTGTGTGATGCTCGGGAACATGGGCGGTTCGGACGCGCTCCTTGAGGTTCGAGATCTGATGAAGCATTTTTCCGTGCCGGGCGGTCTGGTGCGCTCGGTGGACGGGGTCTCGTTCTCCATCCGCGCGGGCGAGACCCTGGGGCTGGTGGGCGAGTCCGGCTGCGGCAAGACCACCACGGGCCGCACGATCGTGAGGCTCTATGAGCCCACGGCCGGGAGCATCTTCTTTCAGGGGCAGGAGCTCACTCACCTGACCCAGGCCCAGATGCTGCCCTGGCGCAAAAAGATACAGATGATCTTTCAGGACCCCTACGCGTCGCTCAACCCCCGCATGACGGTGAGCGACATCGTCATGGAGCCGATGGTCATCCATAAGGTCCCAAAGGACGAGCGCGCGGACCGGGTGCGGAGGCTCCTCACGCTTGTGGGTCTGAACAGCGAGCACGGGAACCGTTACCCGCACGAGTTCAGCGGAGGGCAGAGGCAGAGGATCGGCATTGCCCGCGCTCTGGCGGTGGAGCCGGATTTCATCGTCTGCGACGAGCCCATCTCCGCGCTTGACGTGTCCATTCAGGCGCAGATCGTCAACACGCTGGAGGACCTTCAGCGCGAGCTGGGCCTGACCTACCTCTTCATCGCTCACGACCTGTCGATGGTGAAGCACATCAGCGACAGGGTGGCGGTGATGTACCTGGGCGACATCGTGGAGCTGGCGGAGAGCAGCGAGCTCTATACCAACCCTCTGCACCCTTACACCCGTTCGCTCCTCTCCGCGATTCCCGTGCCGGACCCGGATCTGTCGGACTCGCGCCACCGAATCGTCCTTGAGGGGGAGATCCCCAGCCCGCTCAACCCACCGTCGGGCTGCAAGTTTCACACACGCTGTTCCTGTGCGGAAGATGCCTGCAGGGTTGAGACGCCCGGGATGACCGACAGGGGCGACGGCCATTTTGTGGCTTGTCTGAAGGCGTAGCAGAAGTTTTGATGAGATTGACGAGAAGGGACTCTTGAGGTTTTTTCAGCTGCCGGCTGGGGGGAGGAATTTGAGCTTTTTCCGGCCCCGGCCGGACGAGTTGCAGGGCGCTCTGTGTGGAGCTCTTTTTGGCTCATCCATCATTTTATTAAGGAGGCAGGGATATGAGAAACAGATTTTTTGGGATTTTGCTGGTAGTTGCGCTGGTTGTGGGCGTCACAGGCGTTGCGGGAGGGGAGGAGAAGGCGATCGTCTTCAACCTGGCGGTGGAGCCCCGGACT
>JAAYOR010000191.1 GCA_012520235.1 Fretibacterium sp. | reverse complement strand
TGTTTTGATCGGGGTTATTAATCATGAGCGATTTCAGCATGGTTTTGAACGGCGGGATGTAATTTTCATCAAACGTAACTAATATATCCATATTCTTCCTCCAACTAAAAAGCTCCTACTAAAAAGGCATACACATGAAAGCAAAGCAGAAAAGAATTAACTATATAGGCTATCGCCTGTCGTTCATGATCACATGACCTTTGAAGCTTGGCTTGAAAGTTTTGCACGGGATCCGCGCCCGATGAAAAACCAGCGCTCCCAAAGAGAGGAGCGCTGGTGGTTGCTAAAAGAACGTCAGAAATAACGGAAGGAGGGACATCGAGCCTCACAGCCTGGGCCTCAGTTGCTCGGATAGCACAGGATATCTAACTGAGCCCGTTTGGCCTCAGCCCCGCAGGTGTCGGAGCTTAGTCTCCGGCACTTGGCCTCAGGCCTTGATAGCCTCGATCCGGCCGGGATAAGCCGCAATGGCTCCCTTCAGGATGGAGACTGCCTTGACCAGGTCCTCGTTCTTCAGGACGTAGGCCAGTCGCATCTCGTCCTTGCCCTTGTTGGGCGTGGAGTAGAAACCGCTGCCCGGCGCGGCCATCATCGTCTCGCCGCCAACCTCGTAATTCTGGAGCATCCAGGTAATGAACTTTTCGGCATCGTCCACGGGGGCTTTGACCATCATGTAAAACGCGCCCTTGGGCTGTTCGCAGATAACTCCGTCGATGCCCTTGAGCCCCTTGTAGAGGGTGTCGCGGCGCGACTGGTATTCGCTGTTGACCTCCTCAAGGTACTTCTTGGAGGTCCGGTAGAGTCCCACTGCGCCCACCTGCTCCAGGGTGGAGACGCACAGTCGGCCCTGGCAGAGCTTGAGGACTTGCCCCATGAACTCCTTGTTGCGGATGGCGATGCACCCGATGCGTGCACCACAGGCGCTGAAGCGCTTGGAGACGGAGTCGACCATGATAACCCGGTCAAGGGCGTCCTTCATGTGTCCCAGGCTGGTGAATTTCTCGCCGTCATAGGTGAACTCACGGTAGACCTCGTCGGCGATCAGGTAGAGGTCGTGTTTTTTTGCGATGCTCACCAGCATCTCCAGTTCTGCGGGGGTGTAGACTGCGCCGGTAGGGTTGCCGGGATTGGAGATCCAGATGGCGCGGGTCTTGGGGGTTATCAGCTTTTCAATGACGCCAGCCGGCGGAAGGTGGAAACCCTCCTCAGCGCGGGTGGGGATGGGGACCACTCGCGCCAGAGCCATCTGAGCAAAGGCGTTGTAGTTGGCGTAGAAGGGCTCCGGAACCAGCAGCTCGTCTCCGGGGTCGCAGATGGTCATGACGGCGAACGAGAGGGCCTCGCTGCCCCCGTTGGTGATGTAGATGTCGTCCCGCTCGTAAGGGATGTCCCAGGATTTGTAATAGGCGCTGATGGCGTCCCGGAGGTCGTTGTTCCCCTGGGAGGTGGCGTAGGCCACGGTGTCTACCTTGAAGTTGCGGACAGCCTCAAAGTACTCGTCCGGGGTCTTGATGTCGGGCTGCCCGATGTTCAGGTGATAGACTTTCCTGCCCTTCTTCTTGGCCTCATCGGCAAAGGGGACCAGCCTGCGGATGGGTGATGTTTGCATTGCTTTGATGCGCTCCGAAAAATGCATGTGCAACAACCTCCTT
>JAAYOR010000190.1 GCA_012520235.1 Fretibacterium sp. | reverse complement strand
TTACCGTATAAAAAAGCCCCCCCTGAGGCGCCTCGACAATGCTCCACCCAACGCTCTCCTCATTTGAAACGGGCAGAGAGTTCCCTTCCTGCTCCAAAGGGCCCGGAGGAAGGCCCTCCAAGAGGTCAAGCACTATCTCTGTCGATTGCTCCAGCTCCAGAAATCGCACGGCAAATCGGTCGTAAGTGTCACCTCGCACTGTTCCCAGGGACTCCTGGGGCACTATCGGCTCCACCTCAAGGGAAGCGTATCCTTCATAAGGAGCGCTTTTTCTCAGGTCCACGCGCAGGCCGCTCGCACGGGCGACAGGGCCCGTTGCCCCATAACGAGCTGCTTCGCTGCGGGGCAAGACCCCAATGTCCCTCATCCTCAACAAGAGCAAAGGGCACCCCAGCAAAGAATCCCGCAAAAACGTCGCCTCGCGCCTCAGAATCTCCATGGCGATGCGGAGCGATGCCGCAAAGGAGACGGTGAGATCTCTCGACACTCCACCTACGATAACGGCTGCAGAGAAAGAGCCCATCCCTGCCGAGCGCGTCTCAGGAAAAGCGGGAAGCCGCTCCTGAAGTTCCAGCATCTTTTGGGAAAAACTCTCAAGCCCCAGAATGCGACAGGTCTCTGCCAGGGCAAACAGATGAGACTGCAGGCGCTCCAGCTCTCCCCAGAGAGCCCGTAAGAACTGAGCACGAATGGGCACCTCCAGCAGAAGCGCATCCTCTATGGCTCGGACAAAACTCAGGGCACTGGCATAGGAAAGGACGTCGGCTCCAGCTGGAACGTGGAAACGAAGTGACTTTTCAAGGGAAATTTCAGAGGGGGGGATGTCCGGTTTAGGGAGAAAATGGAGCTTTGTTTCCAAAATTTTTTCGCTCCAGAGCTTCAGAGTGACCCTTAATCCAGGGATCCTGTGATGCCAGGGCGTAAGCTCCATATCATAACGGGCTGCGCTCCGTCCCAGGGAAAGAGCTCGTTCTTTGCCCTCCTTTTCAGAGACGTCTGGAGGTTCAAAGATCACCCCCTGCCCGGATAGCTCAAGCTCTCCAGCCTCAGCTTCAGGCCAGAGGTCCGAGAGGGTTGGCAGACGCAAATCCGTCTTGAGGAGTTGGACTATCAGAGCAATTCCCACTCGCCCCCTCCTGCGCCTCTGGAAAAGAGAGAGGTGATAACGGAGCTCAAGTCCTTCCGGCAAAGGCTGAGAGGACATCGCATGGAAAGCAGGAGCATCATACTCAAAAAGAGCGACCGCAAAAAGACGAAGCCCACGCGGAGAGAGCTCCACCCACAAATCCTGAGCCTGCAGCTCCCCTCCTCCGCGGCGTTCACGCAATCCTGCCTGGAGAAGGTTCTGACCGAGAAGGGACCGGAACTCTTCCAGAAGCGACGGGGCATCCAGAACCCGCTTTTTTTTCTTCAGGGCCATGACCTTCACCCGTCCATCTGTTTCCGCTGCATCTCCGCGGCTTTGCGGATCCCGTCAAAGACAACTTCGGGAGAACACTCTTCTATTCGAAGCGCGACAGGAAGTGAGTGCCTCAGGGCGTGAGATTCAAGAAGCTTCCCATCCTCATCGGAACGACCCTGAGCCCACACAATGATCTTGGGCGCGGGCATCTGCCGGTATATCCGGCCCAGCACCTCAAAAGCAGAGGGAAGGATTTCCCCGGCCAGCAACAGAACGTCAGCCTGGCGCGGTGAGCTCACCCACCTCATGCCATGAGCTGCCAGGTCACTCCTGTCCAAAAGCGACAGGAGCTCAAGGCCCGAGACGCTTCCACAGTGAAAAGGCAGAAGCCAGAGGGAGAGGGGGAAAAACCTCGACAGATTCAGCCACATCTCATGCCTCCTATACCGCCAGCAGCAACCAGACGACGACAACAGCGACGAAACTCACAAAGTACCCCACGCAATCGGAGGCATCCAAGCTCTGAAAACGCCTCAGAAAAACATGGAAAGAATCGGGGAAGAGGCGGGTAACGTTCAAAAACGAAGAGGGAGGGACTCCTGCACCCTCCGCATCAAGACTCCCCTCTCCCACAAGGCAGGGGCTGGCTTCCTCCACCTGTCTGCCTCGGCCGGTCAGAAAGCGCAAAACTTCAATCAGGACTCCGAGGAGCGCAAAGAAAAAGAGCCACATCAGGCTATTCCAATATCCAAAGCCTCCTGCTCCCACCTGGCCTGGCTCAATGAGCTCCCCACCCCCCAGCAGCGCCCGAACCGCCCTCTGAACGAAGCTTCGGGTCCAGGCGGGAAAAGCGGAAAAGAGCAGGACGAGAAACGCCAAAAGCGCCATCCCGGCCGACATTCCATAGGGGACCCTCCGAACGCTCTCCCGCTTGCTTGAGAGAGTTCCACCCAGGACAGAGTACAGAATCTTAACAAATACACCCATGAGGAGCACCGTAGAACATAACTCCAGAGCTGCCAGCAAGGGATGAAGGGTAAAGACGGCCCCGGCCACCTTCCATTTGGCCTCAAAGCCACTAAAAGGCGGCACACCAGAGAGGAGCAGTGCTGCAAAGAGCAGAGCTCCGCCCGTAAAAGAGACGGGCCGCAACAGCCCTTCAATCCGGTCCATGTCCCTGGTGCCTACAGCATAATAGATTGCCGCCGAGGTGAGCAGAAGCAGACCTCCGGCCAGGGCGCAAAGGATGACTTGCAAGAGTCCGCCCCTCAGGGCCTCCTCACATACGAAACCCCAGTATGCCCCGAGATCTCCAAGCGCCCAAAGCCCGGCCCCAAAAGCGAGGAGGGCACACCCAAACTGCACGACGACAATAAAACCGGCCAGACGCTTAAGTCTGTGCTCTTCGAGCGCTGACAAAGCGCCCAGGAATACAGACAGCCCTCCTGCCGCAATCACGACCCAGGCGACAGGTCTTTCCAGCCCCAGAGGTGGAGCAAAGAGGTAGAGGATGCGGACCAGAACCAGGCAGGAAGCCTGAGAAAAGGCCAGTAAAAGGCAGTTCACCCCTCCCGGAACGGGGGAGGAAACCTCGGAAAACCAGGCATGGGCCGGAAGGAGAAAGGCACCCGCAAAAAAAAGGAGCGAGCAAAGGATAAGAGCCAAAGCCATCGTCTCAGCCATCCCGGACCTCACGGACGCTGCCAGAGCCGAGAACCCGATCTCGCCATACCCGCCGTAGAGGAGCCCGATGGCTATCAGGAAGCAGCAGGCAGCGACCTGAGAGCTCAACAAAAATTTAAAAGCCACCTCCACGCTGCTGGGTTTGTCCCTCCAGAAGGCAACCAGGCCCACAGAGGCGATCAGGCTTGTCTCCAAAGAGACAAAGAACGTGAACAGATCCGCTGCGACACACATGCCGAGCACCCCGGACGTTGTCAGCAGAAAAAGTGCCATGTAACGGCTTCTACCGGAAAAATCCTCCGTATCCCAGACGGAAAAGAGGGAGCCGGCGAAAGAGAGAAAGGAGACCATGAGCACAAAGATAGCATCAAAGCCGTCAACCTCGAAGCTCACCTCAGACAGGCTCAGCCCCTTAAATTGGAAGCTCCCAAGGACCGCTGCCACCTTGCCGCCATCGACGAGGCCGCATAAAGAGAGCGCTATAAGAAGCGTCAGAGATGAGAACAGCAAAAACAGCGTGTTCCTCAGTCTCCTTCCCAGAGGGCCTGCAAAGGGGAGCAGAAAAGCCCCCCAAAGAGGCGTCACGACAAGCAGAGAAGGTAAGTTATAGGCTGCCATTCCGGCTCCTCCGAATCTCTCCCGCATCAAGGGTCCCGTAATGGCGAGAGAGCATGATGGTCAGAGAGAGGGCCAAAGCGGTCCCGACAAATGAGATGAGGAGGAAGACAATAGAAAAAAACTGCGCGGCCGGCAAGTCTCTGACAGAAGGTGAGGACGAGGCCATTCCCCCCCGGCTGCCCATGAGGACCAAAAACAGTCGGACTGCCGCAGCAAGGACAGAGAATCCCATGCAAAGCCGAAACAGGTTCTTTTGAAGCGTCATGGAGAAAAGGCCTGCTGCGAGCAGACAGGCAGCGACGATATACGCGACATTACCGGAAAAGACAGCTGGATCAACGATCGTATCGGTCATGACCGCGCTCACCCCCCAATCCGGAGCCGGAATCCATCATTTGGATGCTCCCATAGAGATGGATGAGGATCAGAGAGAAGACCCCCACGGAGATAAAGCCAACGGCAACGCTCAGCAGAAGGACCGCTCTCCCGGCCTCCGCCGGCCCGGAGATCCTGGAAAACCCTCGGGGGGCGAAAAGAAAGAAAAGCCCCAACCCTATCAGTTCGAGAAGCCCATAAACTCCCTCTCTCAGCCAGGACTCAAAACGTTTTTTGCCCCAAACGGCAAAGAGGAGCGGCAAACACAAGACAACTAGCGCCCCTCCAACGATCCCTCCACCGGCCTCCCTGTGTCCGTGGGTGATCAGGTATACTCCAAGGACTATTAAAAACCAGGCTACTCCGTTGCTCAAGGGCACCATCACGCTGGAGATTGACTTCATCGACCTCGCCCCCCATCCCGAAACAGGGCTCCTATCGAACAGGCAGAAGCAAAGAGACAGCCAACCGTCATCAGAGTGTTTGGAAGTCTGAGGCCATACAACAGCTTTGTCACAGCGTTAACAGGTAGCGCTTTTTGCAACACGACTCTCTCCGGAGGGTTCCCGTGTGCATCCTGAAAAGCGCCGCAAAACAACCCGGCAAAAACAAGAATCATCACGAGAAAAAAAATCCTTTTCATTGCCCTCCTCCCCTGACTCGTTTCCTACAGGCCAGATAAGCGACCACAAAGAGGGTAGTAGAAAGCCCCGCACCTATGACGGCCTCGGCCATCGCTGCATCCGGGGCATTCAGGACGTAGAACTCAAGCGCAAGGAGGAGGCAAAAAAGACAGAATGCAGCAATAGAGTGCGCGAGGCTTCTGAGCTGAAGAGCCAAGACTCCCGTGAAGAGCAATAACAGCAAGAGCAGAGCGTGCAGAGCAGAACTCATGGCATCTCCCTCCTCATTTCAAAACACCCCTCCCTGCCTCACACGAACGGTCGGCCCGGAAGGCCAACTGGGCCAGGGCATAAGCAACGGCAGGCTTCAAGCAGAGCAGGAGAGAGCCCGCGATGAGAAAACGCAGAAAAAAAGAGGGAGCCTGAATCTCACCCTCCCCCCAGATGAAACATACAAAAGAATGGAGCAGGAGGGCCACAAGCGCAAATAAAACTCCCGCGAGACCGCATCTCGTCACACCATGGATGCGCAAGTAGACGTCCGGCATACGAAAAAGCGCTGCCACCGCAAACGTGCAGAAAAACGCTGATACAAAAAGCAAAACTCCAACCGGCAAGCCCAGAATCATTCGATCTTCCCTCCGAGATATCGAGCAAAACACAGGGTCGCGACAAAAGATGTCAGGATATAGACGAGCGTGGCATCAAGCAAGACTCTGGAATCATAAACGGCTGCCAGAAGCAACATCATGAGCGACGCCAGGGTGTGGAACAGGTCAAAAGCCACAAGACGGTCAAGGTCAGAGGGGAAGCGCAAAAGTTTCAAGAGAACAAAAAAGAGCAGAAGAGCTGCCCAAAGGGCAGCTGCCAGGAAGAGGTATTGACCGGCGCTCATTCCGCGACCCTCCGCGCCCAGTTGGAGAGGATAGCGCACTGGTTCTCAGCCTCAACCCGGTTTTCAGAGGATGAGGTCATCAGGTGAAGACAAAAAGAGCCGTCCTCTCCCACGTCCACAGTCAAGGCCTCCGTCGTCAGAGTCAGAGCGTGGGCCAGCAGCATACGCGCGGTCTCGTCCCTCAGACGAGGCTGGACCCTTATCCATGAGGAACGAATATCTCCCCTGAGCATCTGCCAGACCGTCTCACAGGCAGAGCGCAAAAAACCTGCCGCAAGAGGGCCGAATAGGCCCTGTAAAAACAGCCACCAACGAAAAGGGCTGAGTCCTCTGGTCAATCCGAAGTTAAACCTTGTCCCGGGAGCCACCAACGCTATGAAAAAAGAGAGGATGAGGGCAGCCCCAATGTCCCAGAGCTTCAAGCCTCCTGTCCAGGAAAGACACACATACATTAAGAAAGACGCGACGAAGACGAACATGGCTTCTCTCCCATCTCCTCCTCGCAAGACGCTTCATCCCTCAATCGAGAGTGAAGTCTGATCCACTCGTTACCTGAGAGGTCCTCAGCCCGCGTTCTCGGGTCCACTCCAATCTCCCTCAGCAGAACCTCCCAGACCTCAGCCCCTCTGTTCTGAAACCCCTTCAGGTTGTTCAGGAGCGTCTTGCGGCGCTGGGCAAAGGCTATGTGCAGCAGATCGCTCCAGAGGGAGTCTCGCATCAGATGAAAGTTCCGTGTCAGGATGATTTCCACGATCGCAGAATCCACGCGGGGCGCCGGGCGAAAACAACCGGGAGGAACCCGTCTCACCATAGAGACGGAGCCCATCACCTCAAGCGCAATGCCCAGAGGATAACGCTCCTTGGTGTCGGGCGCCGCAAGCATTCGTTCTGCCGCCTCCTTCTGGACCATATAAAGATGACGGCACAGCCCCCTGGGAGCAAAACGCAGCAGCTTCCAGATCAGCGGCGTCGTGATGTTGTAAGGAATGTTCGCAACCACTTTAGTTGGAAAGGGAGCCAGGGCTCCATAATCCACCTTCATGGCATCTCCCCACACAAGAGAGAGGCGATTGTCCTGACGACTCAGGGCTTCCAGCGTGTCCTTCAGACGGCTGTCCAGTTCCACAGCGTGGAGAAAGGAGCAATCGGTCTCAAGCAGAGCTTTTGTGAGGACACCCTGCCCTGGTCCTATCTCAAGGAGCACATCGCTGGATTGAATCTGAGCGCGCTCCACGATACAGGAAAGAACCTGGCGGTCAATCAGAAAATTCTGCCCAAGACGTTTGCGGGGCCGAAAACCCGTCGTTTTAGCTGACGCTGCAAACCGCTTCACGCCGTCGGGTCCAATTTTTTGACCTCGCTTCGAATCCCCCGCGTGATCTCCAGAAGCCGCCCGGGCGAGATGGGGAAAAAGGCACGATCGGTGCCGGCAGCTGCCCAGACAGTCTCGTATTGAAACAGTTCATCGTCCAACAGGGCCGGCAGAGATTCAGAATAACCGACGGGAGGCACGCCTCCCACCTGAAATCCAAAGCGCTCCAACACAAAGTCCGGTGACGCCATCTTTGAGCGACGCCCCCCCAGAGCACGGGCAACGGCGCGCGAGTCCACCTTGTTGATCCCGCTCATAAGGACAAGGGCCGGAGCGCCGTCAACCAGAAGAATCAAGCTTTTGAGTATCTCGGCTTCCGGGACTGAGAGAGTCCGCGCGGCATCCGAGACAGTGA
>JAAYOR010000189.1 GCA_012520235.1 Fretibacterium sp. | reverse complement strand
TCCTTTTGGGTGAGAAGATGGTTGTTCCTGGGCCCCAAAAAACCCTTTGAGGTCAAGGCCTTGACGCCGGAGGGAGAGCGGCGCCTGATGGAGCTCGTCGGGTTCCGAAGGTACCTTCAGGACTTCACCCTGATCAACGAGCGGCGCGTTGTGGAGCTGGAGCTGTGGGACGATTATCTGGTCTTTGCCGCGCTCTACGGCATTGCCGAGCAGGTCGCGACCGAGTTCCTGGCCCTCTATCCCGACTTTGCCGACCGCTCTGCCGTGCTCCGGGGAGGTCCCGGCCTGACGGTCCTGAGGACGGTAGACTCCTTTGTGGAGTCGTTCACGAAGTCCTCCTACAACTCAAGCTCTGGGGGGAGTTCCTTTAGCGGTGGTGGTGGCGGCTCTTCCGGCGGCGGCAGCGGCGGTGGCGAACGCTGAGCTTTTCTCCCCTGTCCCTGCATTCTCTCAGAGATCCGAGGGTTTCGCGATTAGGCGAGGGGGAGTGCAAGCTTTCAGCGCAAAAGAGAAGAGGACGCCTTGGTCAGGGGGCGTCCTTTTTCTCCATTTCTCTATTCTCCATGATGGGAGTCCGTTGTCGCTATTTTGTTGGGGTCGGAGCCTGTATTTTTTCGATGAAGTCGAGTCTCTGGTTGAAGCGCCAGTCAGAGAGCTCCTGGCTCAGCTTGCGCATCTGATTGCGGAGCTCCAGAGCTTTGGCTCGGTCGACGGGCCTGCGGCCCATCGTGTCGCGGAGCTCAAGCCTCAGCTTGGCACGCTCGGTGATCTTGGAGCGGATGTCATCCGGGACATTCTGCCACATCAGCCCACCTTGGCCCCTCATCCCTTTACTGCCCGCGCCCTGATGCCAGCTCATTGGGCGGTCGTTCCAATTCCTGCTCTGTCCACCGCGTTGCCCGCCGCGCCCGCGTGCCTCAGCAATCCCCGCTCCGGCAACTCCCAGCAAAACTACCGCCAGCAACACTGCCAACGCTTTTTTCATCGTTCATCTTCCTCCTCTAGCTTTTTAGTCATTTTTGGTGAATCAGGTGAAGCTGATAAGAGAATACCAAAGGGTTGTGGAGAAAATATGAACGAAATGAGGGGAACTTGTGAATTTTAAGCAAGGTAGTCAAAACAGCAGTGCATCTCAATTCTTAAGGGTGCCGCTGAAAAAACTGAAAAAAGAGCCGCCTCACGGGGAGGCGGCTTAGGTCATAGGGCTGTATGGCTTACCCTCTTCGTCTTTCGAGCGCGTTCAATCTCTGCTTGAAACGCCATTCCATCATCTCTTTTTGCAGCTGCAGGGCGCGGCTGAAGAGTCTCTCAGCCTTCGCGCGGTTCAGAGGTCGACGGGAGAGGGTCTGCTTCAGATCGGTTCTCAGTTTGCGTATCTCCTTGGCCTTGGCTCGGATTTTGGACGGGGCCTTATCCCAGTCGTCGTCATCCCAGTCGTTCCAATCATCGTCATCCCAATCGTCGTCGTCCCAGTCATCCCAATCGTCATCATCGTCATCATCGTCATCGTCATCGTCAACCAGGATGGGAGTGCCGAGCTCCTCAAAGCCTCCCTGGTCCTGATAGACCAGCTGCTCCAGGCAGTCCTCAAGGCGGGAGGAGCGACTATCCTCCCAGGGTGCGTAAGCCTCAGCCGTTGCTCCGAACAGGGATATCAGGAGCACGATCAACAGCACCATCAAACATCTCTTCATCTTTTCAGCCTCCCTAGTCTTTGTGTGAGTTTTTTCGAGTTTTTCAGGTATAACGATCATAACAAAGAACCTGTAGGGGCCGCGTAGGTAAAATGAGTGGGTTTAAAGCGAAGCTCCCCTAATTTTGTGTGTTTTCTCTGTTTTTTCCGTCGAATCTGCCCGTTTTTCTCCTTCATGCTTCATAATAGAAAGCAATAGGAGGCGCTGGCTGTTTCCTGCACATACGTACATAAAGGGACGGACGCAGTGGACGGCATCAGGTGTCGGAGGTGTTATCGGGATGAGGCTGTTGATCGTGGAGGACGAGGACTCCATTGCCGAAGTGATTGCTGCCTATGCGGCGCGGGAGGGCTATGAATCGTGCCGAGCGGCTGACGGGGAGGCTGCCTTGGCCTTGTGGGAGAGGGAGCCCTTTGATCTGATTCTGCTAGACTTGATGCTGCCGAAGCTGAGCGGGGAGGGGGTCTGCCGCCGCATCCGGGAGACTTCAGACGTGCCCATCATCATGCTGACGGCGAAAGGGAGCGAGGACGATGTGGTGGCAGGGCTTGACGCCGGGGCGGACGACTATATCCCAAAACCCTTCAGCTCGCGCGTGCTCATGGCACGGATCCGGGCGCAGTTGAGGCGCGGTGAAGCTCGGGATCGTGAGAACCGTCCCATCATAAAAGTGGGGTCACGCTTGGAGGTCGATAGCGACAGGGTGGAGCTGCGCAAGGACGGGCAGGTTGTTTCTGTGACGCGCAACGAGTTTTTGGTGTTTGCCGCCCTGGCGACCCCGCCCATCCGTACCTGGTCGAGGGACGACATCATCCGCGTCGCTCTGGGGGAGGACTACGAGGGCTTTGATCGCACGGTGGACACCTACATCAAGAACCTGCGCAAAAAGCTGGCGGAGCCTGGGCATGAGAATGGCTGGATCCAGACCGTCTATGGCTTCGGCTACAGGATAGATGACTCGGAGACGACCCCATGAGGCGGCGTTCCCTCCGGACCCACCTGTTGCTGCTTTACGTTCTGCTGGCGGTCCTGGGTGGGATCGTGGCGCCCCTCCTTGGGCTCAGGGTGACGATGAGTGAGTTTGATGGCTATCTGAAGCGCAAACAGGAGAGCGACCTGAGGGAGATAGGAGAGTCGCTGAAAGAGCTCTACCGTGAGGAGGGCACCTGGAACTCAAGGCGCGTGCTGGACGTGCTGAGACAGACCCTTCGTGGCCCTTCCTTCGTGGTTCTTTACGATGCTGAGGGGAGACGGATCTTCCCGTTCCAGGGCGGACGTGGGCCCGGGCCCCGAGTAGGACGTGAGATCGGGCCTCCGGGCTCGGAGGCCCTGCGCCTTGAGCTTGAGGATGAGGGCAAGACCATCGGGCTGCTGGTCACGGCGCGCTTGAAAGGGCCGGGGCGGTTCGAGCAGGAGTTTGTGGAGCGTCTGAGGTTCAACAGGGCCATCGGTGGCGCTCTCACCCTTCTCGTGGCCTGCGCTCTGGGCTTTTTCGTCTCCGGTCGCCTGAGCCGTCCGATCCTGCGGGCCGCCGCGCGCACTGAGCGTATCGGAAGGGGTGACTATGAGGCGGAGCTGGAGTCGGGGTCGGAAAAACCCAGCGGTATCCGAGAGCTGGACGTCCTCACCGAAGGAGTGGAGCGTCTTAGGCGCTCCCTGGCCGAGCAGGAGCGCCTGCGCAGACGTTTGATGACGGACGTGGCCCACGAGCTCCGGACCCCGACGGCTGTGGTCAAGGCTCAGCTGGAGGCGATGGTGGACGGGGTGTGGGAGCCCACCTCCGAGCGCCTGGGCCTTTGCCTGAGCGAGGTGGACCGTCTGAGCGGCCTCATTACCGATGTGGAGCAGGTGGCGACGCTTGAGGGCGGGCTCACGGTGCTCTGCCGGAGGTCCGTTGACCTGGCCGGGCTCCTGGAGGAGACGGCCGAGTCATTCCGGCCATTGTTCGAACGCGAGGGCGTGAAGCTTCGAGTGTCTCTGACCAGGGCCCTTTCTGCCGATATCGACGAAGGGCGGATGCGGCATGTTATTGAGAACCTGCTGTCGAACGCTCTGCGGCACACCGAGAGGGGCGGGAGTGTTGAGCTGCGGCTTGACCGGCCTCAGGCTGGTGGTCCAGCCCTGCGCATCGAGGTGGAAGACACGGGCAGCGGCATTGCTCCGGAGGATCTGCCTCATGTTTTTGAGCGTTTTTACCGGGCGGACCCCGCCCGAAGGCGCGACGGGGGCCGAGGCGTGGGGCTCTCCATCGTCAAGGCCGCAGTGGAAGCTCATGGCGGAAAAATTTCTGTCCGGAGCCGGTCGGGCGAGGGGACCGTCTTCACGGTCCTCCTGCCGGAAGGGCTCTGAGCCTCCAGCCCTGAGTCCTTGGCTCCTGTATGATGAACCTAAGGAGGGGATTGGATGCTGCTTCAAAAGGAGCGAGAGGCGGTCGTCGAGTACGGCAAAAAGCTTGTGACCTGCGGCCTGACGAAGGGGACGGGCGGGAACATCAGCGTCTTTGACCGGTCCCTGGGCCTGATGGCGATAAGCCCCAGCGGGATGGACTACTTCAAGACCGAACCGGAGGACGTGGTTGTGCTGGACCTGACGGGGCGGGTAAGGGAGGGCGTGAGAAAACCTTCCAGCGAGGCGGATATGCACCGGATCCTGTACTCGGGCAGGGAGGACGTGAACGCAGTGGTCCACGCTCACTCTCCCTTTGCCACCACTCTGGCCTGCCTGGAGATGAGCCTGCCGCCCGTGCACTACCTGATAGGCCTTGCTGGGCATGACGTAAGGTGCGCGCCCTACGAGACCTTCGGGAGCCCTGCTCTTGCTGAGGCGGCCTTTGAAGGGATGAAGGACCGCTACGCCGTGCTTCTAGCGCATCACGGCCTTTTGGCTGCGGGGCCGAGCATACAATACGCCTTCAACACTGCGGAGGAGATCGAGTTTGTGTGCGAGCTGTATTATCGGGCTCTCAACGTGGGTGACCCCGTGCTGCTGTCCAAAGCGGACATGGACGCAGTGCTGGAGAAGTTCAAGACCTATGGGCAAAGGGACTGAAACCCGGAAAAAATAAAGGGGGCCGTGACATAACGAGCCCCCTATAGAGCGTAGCTAAGGATACGTTGATTCTGAATTGGAATCAATCCAGGAAGGCCGACGGTGCGGGCGGCTTCCCCATCGCCGTCTCGACGAACGTCACCAGGAAGAAGGAAACAACGCCGCAGAAGCAGCCGAACACGATGGGCAAAATGCCGTAAGGGGCATTCATAAGTTGCCACGTGACGACGGACACCGAGCCCACCACGATGGAGGCCAGACCGGCGTTGCGCGTGGCCTTTGGCACGACCATGCCCAGGGCGTAGGCCGCGAACGGGCCCGCCGAGCGAAGCGCAAAGGCGAACAGGTTTAGCGTCACAAGCGAGATGTGGAGCAGCGCGATGCTCATGGAGATCAGGCAGATGAAAATGTTGCTTATTCGGGTGAGGCGGATCAGCTTGCGGTCCTCGACATGCGGGTTGACGTACTGCTGATAGAGGTCCTTCACCAGCATGGTGGAGGCGCAGAGCAGGTTGGAATCTGCGCTCGACGTGGTAGCCGCCACGATAGCCGCTGCGACGAGACCGGCGACAAAGGGCGGCGCATAGGTATTGGTGGCGTACATTAGGGCCGACGTGCCCTTGCCGCCGTCAAGCCCAGGGTTCTCCGCCAAAGCCACAAGGCCGATGATGGTCGGGATGAACGCCAGCAGGGCCATCATAACGGCAGAGAGCAAGGCCGCCTTGCGCGCCGCACTCTCGTCCGAGGCTCCGGCAAAGCGGCTGACCATCTCCGGCCCCGACAGGAAGGTGCAGAAGTAATTGAAGATCAGGCCCAGAATC
>JAAYOR010000188.1 GCA_012520235.1 Fretibacterium sp. | reverse complement strand
TCCCCTCCTCTCTCAGCTCCTCTTGCCCCTCAGGGAGGCTCCATCCGTTTGCGAAGAGCGCTTCGGTCAGTTCGGTCAGGGAGTCGGCGGGGTCTCCAATTCGGATGCCTCCAAGCCCTCCGATCTCAATCCCCGGGTCGGTGATACGGCGTGAGGTCAGGTGTCGCTCCCGGGACTCCTTGCCGTGAAACTCCTGGTAGCGCAGGACGAGGCCGGGCCATTCGTCGCTCCACTCGCCGGACTTCTTCGGGGCGCCCATTTTTTTGACGAGCATGTCCACGTTCTCCTGCAGGTCGTATTGAAGGGAGTCCATAAAGCTGTCATAGTAGCCGGGGTTCTCTTTTACCGAACAGTTGAAAAATTGCCCGTAGAGCCAGCCCTTTTTGAAGTCACGCGCCCTATCCGGGAACTCCACGAGGACCCACGGGTACTCCTGCCCCCGATCTCTCGTCTCCCACCAGGTCACGATCTGATCTTTTTCATCAAACTGACCCAGTATCTCTGCCTTGACGGAGGGCTCCGCCCGTACCTGAACATGGGTCCCGTTGGTTCGGCCCTTACGGGGCCAGTAGGTGGAGGGTTCACCGCGAAAGCGTCTGAGGACGTAGACTCGCTCCGGAAGCTCCACGCCGTTGCCGGGATCAAAGAAGTACTCCACCTTGCTCACGCGGCCGCCCTTCAGGGTGAACGTAAAGCTCGTGTGTCCTGACTCGCAGGTGTAGACGCGTTTTCCACCCCACATCTCGGGCGAGCCGCCCATATGCCGGACCAACTCCTCTTCGGTCATTCCCAAAGCCTGAAATCCCAGGAAGCGTCGGGCAGCCTCGGGGGTGTTGGCGGCAAAGTAGAGATCCAGCACCATCTCCCTCGTGCTCATGGTCTGGATGATGGCCTCCTTGGATGCGAGGGTCATGATGGTCCCCGGGTCATTGAACTTGTCCCCTTCGTACCTCACGTCAGGGCGGCGAACCCAGCTCTCGTCGGGGCCCATGCCTTCAAACAGTGCGTCGCGCGCTGCGGAGTAGTGTTCGTACAGTTCGCTCACCCGTTCCATGCTCGTCTCGTTTACGGGGCCATAGGCGGAGAGCTCTGTGGCGAAGAACCAGCCGGTCCTGCCCCCGGGGCTGGCCCGGACCCATAAGTCGTTTCCGGAGGCCCGCAGCTCCAGGACCGGGGCTCCTTCCTCTGGCCAGAGGATGTCCTCGACCTCACTCCCGCGCTCGGGGCGCTCAAAAATCGGAAGCGGCCCCGGAAAGCGGGAGTAAGCAGTCCCCTCCTCTGCTCCTGCAGGGAAGGGGGCCAGGAACGCGGCAGCCAGGAGAAGCACAAGGGCAAGAAGACGAAAGATTCTGTTTGGCATAATACCAACCTCCTTGAGAAAAGAGTGATAAAAATAATTAAGGGTATTGCCCGGCACTCAGGCTCCTCCGGTCCTCTCTATGACAGCCTGAGGCGGCGCTGAGAGGTCGCTCAGCAGGCGTTCGGCCAGGTCGGGGAGCTCTAGGCGGTTCGCCACTCCCAGCTTGCGGTTGAGGTTCCGGATGTGGAATTTGAGGGTGTTTTTGGAGATGAAGAGCGCTTCGCAGATGTCCGTGTCCTTCTCCTCCGCCAGAAGCATCAGGGCGACTCGGCACTCCTGCCTCGTCAGGCCCAGCGCCTCAAGGCGCGACTTCAGGAACATCTCGCGCACCTCCGGCACCTCCGGGCTTCGGGGTGTGGGGAGCGTGTTGATGGCCTCCGGAGTGGGCGCTGGGGGCCGAGAGACTTCGGGGGGGATGAGGGTTGGCTTTGTGCGGAGCGCGGGGAGGAAGAACGAAAGCGTGGCAGTCAGCCCGATGAGGAGCGCCACCCTGGCGTTGAAGCCGAACGTTCCCGACGGCTCAAGGGGTGCAAAAGCCTGAAGTAAGGCGTGGCTGGAGAGCAGGGCCAGGGTGAGCAGGGCGAGGCCCGCACAGACCAGTCGTGCCGGGTTGGGCGAACCTGAGGAGAGGCGGAGGATGAGAAGCCAGAAGGCCAGCTCAAAGAGGGCACAGCCTCCCTCAATGAAGAAAAGCCCCATTCCCGGAGAAAGGCCGGCCAAGGCGCCGCCCATAGCCCAGGAGAGCATTGACAGGGTCATGAGGCGTTTGTACCCTATCGTGCCCTTCATGAGGAAAAACAGAGCCAGCCCTCCCGGAAACAGGACCCAGGCTGCGTTTTTAGCGTAGGTCAGGGGGGGAGCGGAGAGCCCTGCCCTGCGAAGGAGCTCCGACCCGTTCAGGAGCAGGGCAAACAGGAAGAGCTTCAGGAGCAGAGAGGGGGGCGGGGAGGCAAAGGGATAATCCTCTCCCTCGGGCAGCCAGGGCAAAGAGCGGGTCGCCAGCAGGAGCAGTCCCGTGGCGAGAAAGGGCAGTGTTGCGACAAACGCTTTTGAGGGTGTGGGGAAGGGGAGGAGGTCCTCTACGACCGAGAGGAGCGCCGTGAGAGCGTGGAGCAGGACGAAGAGGGGTGGGGTGAAGCGAGCGAACAGAGTGTACCAGCGGCAGACGAGCAGGGCCGAGGCAAAGGCCGCCAGGGCCGAGAGGGGGATGCGGAGCGAAGCGGCCGGGAGAAAGAGGAGGGCAGCAAGGCAGGGTAGGGCCCAGATGCCGCGGGTGAAGCGCCCGGGCCCGGGGAGGTTGGAGGCCGAGAGGATCGCGCAGGAGAGCCCGAAGAGCAACAGAAAGGAGAGGCGCGCCGGCGCCTTTTCGCACGCCAGGAGGGGCGCCTGATGAAGCCAGAACAGCAACAGACCGAGCCCCAGGGACATAATGAAGATGTCCTGGTGTGCAATGCGGCTGATGCGTTGCGCCGTTCCCAGCTGCTTCATCTGGCAGTCCCCCCCTTTTTCGAGTTGTGCGTGTTTTTTGCGGCTTGATATTTTTAATTAATTTGTGAATGAGTGTGAACGCTATGTGCTTCTATGCGCCATGATTATGTGCCGGGGAGCGGTAAAGACGCAACACCCCAAACGGGGGAAAAGGGGATGGTTTTTCCCACCTTGCAGCCCGGAGGCGTTCAGGCTGAGGAACGTCATCCCTTGTCGTCGGGCCCGTCCGGGCTTTCATCCTCCTGGACGTCCTCCAGAAAAGAGGGGAGGTATTTTTTCCATAGATAGAGGGAAAGAGCCGCCATGGTTAAGCCTGCGATCAATCCCACTACGACGTAGTCGGTGCGCCCTCTGCCAAACAGTTTTCCTCCATAGCCTGCCAGGGCGTAGCCAAAGGAGATCATGCTGCCCAGGGACAGGAGGGTGATGAAAAGCCTCATTTTTATTTTCTCCTCCTTCTGCTGTACAATCTGATTATACCCGCTGACGCTATGTAAAGGAACGGAGTTTGCTCTTTGACCTTTTTGATATTCTTGATATTTTTGATATTTTTGATTAGACCGGGGAGTGGGATGCTATGGAAAAAACGCACGAGGCGGAACGCCTGCCCATTTTGGATCTGACGCGCGCCTACCGGGAGATCCGCGAGGAGGTTCTTGAGGCTGTGACGCGAGTGTTCGACTCCCAGGGGTTTATCCTGGGGCCCGAGGTCCGTTCTTTTGAGGAGCACGTGGAGAGTTATCTGGAGATGAAGCAGGGGCGCGTCGTGGGCTGTGCCTCCGGCACGGACGCCCTTCTGCTGGCTCTGATGGCCCTGGAGGTCGGTCCGGGGGACGAGGTGATCACTACCCCGTACAGCTTCTTTGCGACGGCCGGGGTCGTGGCGCGCCTGGGAGCCCGGGCCGTATTTGCCGACATCGACCCGATGACGTTCAACGTCAGCCTGAAAGAGGTTGAGAAAAAGATAACTTCCCGCACCCGGGTTTTTCTCCCGGTCCACCTCTTCGGACAGACCGTCCCTCTGGAGGGGGTGAGGGAGCTCTGTGCGGAGCGTGGGATCGCGATTGTGGAGGACGCGGCTCAGGCCCTGGGAGCCTGGCGGCACGTGGACGGGGCGATCGTCCGGGCGGGCCTCATGGGAGATGTGGGCTGCTATTCCTTTTTCCCCACCAAGAACCTGGGCGGCTGTGGGGATGGCGGCATGATTGTGACCCGTTCGGACGAGCTTGCCGCCCGGTTGCTTCGGCTCCGGGTCCACGGGGAGAGCAGCCTCTACAGGCATGAGGAGGTGGGCCTGAACAGCCGGCTGGACGCTCTTCAGGCTGCGGTGCTGGATGTGAAGCTTCGGCATCTTGAGCGATGGAATGCCGAACGACGTGTCCTGGCGGACCGCTACCGCATGTTCTTTGAGATGGAGCGGCTTGTGGGGCCGGTCACCCTGCCTGTGGAGGCCGAGGGCAACCACCATATCTATCACCAGTACGTCGTCCGGGTGGAGCGCCGGGACGAGCTGATGGCGCACTTGGAGGAGAAGGGCCTGTCCACGCGGGTTTATTATCCGATCCCGCTGCACCTCCAGCCCTGCTTCAGCTTCTGGGGGCATCGGGAGGGCGACTTCCCCGAGTCGGAGCGTCTGTCGCGCGAGGCCCTGGCTCTGCCCATCTTCCCCGGGCTCAAGCCGGAGGAACAGGAGCGACTGGTGAAAGGGATGGCTGCGGCGATGCGCCGGTGAGCTCTTTGAGGAACCCTGCAAAATGCGGAGGGTTTTTACCCGCTCGCTTGCTATACTGAAGGTCAGGATAAAAGGCGTCTGCCTGTCTCAAGATATCTCGTAACTTAAACTTCGCTTATGTCGAAGTGAAGCCCCACGGTTTCGTCTTCGATTAATGCTTTGTTGAAGAAAGTTCAAGGTTCAAAGATGTTTCAACCCTTAGTTTGAACTTTATAAACTTGATAGCTTTGAACTGTTCTTTTTCGTGTCTTTCGCGTGGTTCGCGGTTCTTTTTTTGTATTTATTCGTGTCTATCCGTGGTTCATTTTAGCGGATTTTTTCGACTTTTCGACTTTTCGTCTTTTCGTCTGTGCTGTAAAGCCTCACCCTTGCAGGCTGGGGATACAAGGCACACCTTGAACTGAGGAGGTTTTTTTAAATGTTCCCTTTTATGTTTGACCCAACGATGATCCTGTTGATCCCGGCCCTGCTCCTGTCCTTTTGGGCTCAGATCCGCGTTAAGAGCACTTTTGAGCGTTACAGCCGGGTCCAGGCCAGGCGGGGCGTAACGGCTGCCCAGGTGGCCCGGATGCTCCTGGACCGTTTTGGGCTTGCCTCCGTCCCTGTCAACCGAGTGCCGGGCTCTCTCACGGACCACTACGATCCCCGGGATCGGTCCCTCAGCCTGTCCGACACGGTGTTCAACAGCTCCAGCATAGCGGCTATCGGAGTGGCGGCTCACGAGGTGGGGCACGCCATCCAGCACAGCGAGTCCTACGCACCTCTCTCTTTCCGCAACAGCTTCGTCCCGGTGGTGAACCTCACCTCGGGGATGGCGATGCCTCTTTTCCTGATGGGTTTCTTCATGAGAGGCTCCTTCCTGATGAACCTGGGGATCTTTCTGTTCCTGGGCGTCATCGTGTTTCACCTGGTGACGCTGCCGGTGGAGTATAACGCCAGTTCCCGTGCCATCCGGCTTTTAGGGGATACGGGAGCCCTGGCTCCCGACGAGCTCTCAGGCGCCAGGAGCGTCCTGAACGCGGCGGCCTGGACCTATGTAGCGGCGGCTCTTATGGCCGTGCTGCAGCTGGTGCGGCTCCTGGCGCTGCGCAATTCCCGAGAATGACGGGTCGTTTGATCAACGGCCTTGCGACGATAAGGCACGATTTTGGATATGGAGCGCCTCTGCGCTCCATTTTTTCGTAGAAAAGCCGTCCTGGTGCTCTCGATTTTTTCATTTCGGGTTCAACTTTCATTTCAAGAGGCGGCTTTCAGCAATTTTTCCTGTGGAAGAAGAGGGGGGAGATGTCGGTGCGCGGCATTGAAGGGGCCCTGCACGTCCTGAAGGCGGCGCGGGAGGGCCGGTTTGCCTCGGAGGTCCTGAGGGGCCTGGGAGAGAGGTTGGAGCCTCCGGATCTGACCCTGGCCTCCACTCTTGCCTACGCCGCACTGCGTCGGTTGGAATTGTGGCAGGCGCTTTACGAGGGGTTCCTTCGCGATGGAGGGAAAAAGGGGGGGAAGGGGCGTGAGGTTCGGAAGGGCCCGGGCCTGCCGTCTGAGGTCGTCGACTGCCTGACCCTTGGCACTGCCGGGCTCCTGGAGTTGCGCCATTTTGCGGTGGGGCCTCTGGTGAATGGGCTTTTGGATCTTCTGAAGGCCTCTGGAAAGGCGCGGTTCGTCCCCCTTGCCAATGCGGTGCTGCGCCGGGTCGGAGAGGAGGGGGCTGCGCGGGCGGAGGCGTTCCGTCGCAGCCCGAAGCTTGAGGAGCGCTGCCTCTGGGGCGGGGTTCCCGTCTGGTCCCTGCCGGCCTGGTCCAAGACATGGAAGAGGCCTGAACTGCTTGAGCTGTTCGAGCTGATGCGCTTGCCGCCCGCGTCGTCTCTCAGGGTTCTCCCCGCGGAGCGGGAGGCGATGCTCAGGGAGCTCTCGGCTGCTGGCCTGGAGGCGGTGCCATCACCCGATCTCCCCGGCGGCATTCGCCTCCCCTCCACTGCCCTGCCGACCGCCCTGCCGGGCTTTGACTCAGGGCGGGTGACGGCTCAGAGCGAAGGCTCCATGAGAGTGGCCTCTCTGGTGGCGGAACAGTGGCGTGGCGGCCTCATCCTGGACCTCTGTGCCGGCCGTGGGGTTAAGACGGGTCAAATTGCTCAGACCCTTCCGGAGGCTCGGATCGAGGGTTGGGAGTTGTCGCGGGGACGTCACGCCGCGGCGCGCCGGGAGATGGAGCGCCTGAAGCTCTCGGGTCGCGTCCGGCTTCGTCTGGGTGACTCCCTGCAGCTGACGCCACCCGAGCCCCCGACCCTCATCCTCCTGGACGCACCCTGTTCCGGAAGTGGGACCTGGAACCGAAAGCCGGAGTCGAAGTGGCGCCTCAACTGGAGGACGTTCGACAACCTTGTGGCGCTTCAAAGGCGGTTGTTGCAGAGGGCTTTGGATATAGCTGCTCCAGGTGGTATTA
>JAAYOR010000187.1 GCA_012520235.1 Fretibacterium sp. | reverse complement strand
TTCTTGAGGCACGTCCGGTCAAATAAGGCCGACGAAGGAGGAGATGTAGACCCCCACCTCTCCGAGCCACTCCTTAAAGCGGTACGCCCGCACCAGCTGCATGATGGTGAAGAATTCGTCCGGAGGGCCCCCCACCGAGTCATGGACAAGGGCTTGTTCGTAGACCTCAAGCGGGAACGTGTAAATGATCTCGTCCCTCTGGCGCACCGCAACACCCTTTGCTTTGCAGCCCAGAGCCACGTTCTCCTCCGGGCCCTCAAAAAAGGTGACGGAATAGGGAGCCTCCCCAAGGGCGCCCTCGGGGAAGGGTATTCGCCGCTTACGGACGTATTCCATGTCCAAAAGCTCCTTGTCGCTGTCCCATGAGGTCCGCATCAGGATGCTGTCCACCGCCTTGAAGTGTCGGACGTAAGCACTCAGCTTTTCTCCAAGCCCCACCATGCGCGGATCATGAATATCCAGCGAATACCCTTTTTTCACGGGAGTAAGGCCCGGCTGGACATAGCTGTCATCCCCTCTCCAGAGGGAATCCGTCATATCACTCCCGTCCTCGCCGCAGAAGGAAAACCCCAGGAGCATCGCCGCAGCCGTCAGCTTTACGGGGTTATGCCAGCGCGCCGGGTTCGCGGCAGCCAGAGCGCGCAACACCCCAGTCTTGAGGAGATCCTCCAGTTCACGCGCCCTTTCTTCAATGCTCAGATCCAGGCTGAGAGCCAGGACCTCCGTCTCGTCGTAGGGGAAAAAGGGCCGGAAGACTCCTTTTTTCTTATTCTCTCCCGTGAGGTCGGACAGCCAGAGGGAGGAGCGCTTTTCTTCCGACATAAGCAGAAGGTCGCTTTTTTCGGTGACGATCTCAGGCACGTTCAGGCTCTTCTCCAACTCAAGTGAAAACTTCCAGTGCTTGGGTCGAAAGGAAGTGTAGACGGCATACTCCGAGAGGATGCGACGCAGAGTGGGCACCAGGTCCTCAATGAGGTAAGTGATGCTCTGTCCTCTTTTCTTTCCCTTCAACGTCAGCTTACGATCCAGCTTCTCAAACCAGCCCAGGCGAATAAGCTTTCGGGTGGCCTTATTTTTATTGAGAAGCACGATGCGGGGGGAAAGCCCCTTCGTCCACACCTGAAGAGCGACGTTCTCGTCCACGTCACAGGCACTGACAATCTCTCCCTTGTCGTCCATCGTCGTCCTTGACTCCTTCTTTTGCCTTTTGCTGCAAAGCACAGTACGGCTTTAAGGCCGCCTTATCATTCCAACACAAAAGTTTATCACAGACACACTCTCCTTTCCGCACAAAATAGAGTAAAATTCTCTTAAACAGCAGTTTTCAAGCCAGGAAGCTAAAACGGAAAACGATTTCAGAAAGGATGAAAGTGATGAGGCCTCGTCTCCTTCTTACATTTTTCCTCGCGTGCTCCGCTTGGTTTCTCTCCTCCCCCGCCCTGGCCCGGCCAAGCATTGAGGAGCTGAATATGCGGGCAGTCATCACCCCCGAGGGGGTCCTGGCCATCGAGGAAAATCTCACCGTCCTCTTTGACGGACAGGTCCTCTCGGAGGACCTCAAACGCAGCATTTCCGGGCGCTACTCGCCCGCAGAGAAGAAGGGAGAGCGTACGGGCTTCGTGCTTCTGGACTCAACCCTGGACGAGCAGCCCGCCCGCTTCCCCATCCGCCGCTCTGCTGATCGCCTTGAGCTCGTCTTTGCACCAAAGGGCAAACAGCTCAGCATGGGGCGCCATCAGTTCAAGCTTCGGTACGAACTCCTCAACGTCATCACCTCCGATCCGGAGGGGGACTCGCTCAGCTGGCTGCTGGTCCGGGAGAGCTCCGCCGTCATCCGGAAGATCGACGTCTCGGTCACCCTGCCTGGGGGAAAGAGGAACTTTCGACACGCCGAGGCCCGGATGGGCGAGTTCCTGGAAGGGGCAGCCTTTCCCGAGCCCGGACGGGCGGTGACGACACGTCCGCTGCAGCCCGGCGAATCTTTTCAGCTCATCCTGACCTGGGAGCACGGCCTGTTACCCAACCTCGACGGAGGACGGACCCTCTTGCGCATCGGGGATACTCTGATGTTCGGCTTTCTCCTCCTTTACTCCCTCTTCATCGCCTGGCGCTGGGGCCGGAGCCCCCAAGTCCCGCCGGCCCCTCCCGGACTTATCCCGCCCGAAGGGCTTTCGCCGGCCCTGCTCCGCCATCTGCGCGGGACGCCCTGCGACTCCCGGGGCCTCACGGCGGAGATATTCAGCCTGGCGGTCAAGGGTTTTGTCCAGGTCGATGGCTTCACGTTCATGGAAACCCCTACCCAGGGCACAACAAAAGAGTCCGGCAGGGTTTTCTCCCCGCTGGACCGAATGATGAGACGCCGTTACCGCCTGAGGCTGACAGGCGACCCTCAGGCAGAGGATCTCACCTCGACGGAGCGCATCCTGCTGCACAACCTGTTCCCCTCATCGGACACCCACGAGGCGGAGCTTGTGCTGGACGCCTCGGCAACGTCACGGGTAAAGACAGCGTTCCGAGCTCTCTCCCGACATTTGAAGGAGCTGGCTGCCCCCTTCGCCTTCCGGCATGAGTCGCGCTGGTCCCTGGGGCTTCTTCTCTTTCAGATCTACACGGCTTTCGTCATGTTTCGAGAGCTCTCCCGGGGAATAGGAGGTGTGGAGCCCAACGCAAGCCACGCCATCGCCTTTATGGCACCGCTCTTCCTGCTGGCCCCCTTCCTGGGGGGCGAGAAAATATGGAAGAACTCCACCCCATGGTTCATCCTGCGCACCATCATCCCCCTCCTCTTCTGCTCCTGCGCTCTGGTCGTGCTGAAGGAGCAGGGCATTGATACCCTCAGCCTCCTGGCTCTCGCAGGCTCCGTCCTGGTTCTCGGACTTTCCTGGAAGACCATGCCAACCTATTCTGAAGAGGGCTTTCACCTTCAAGAGCAAATCCGAGGGTTCGAGCTGGGCCTGAGCAGCCGGGCCCAGCTGAAGGAGGAGGATACCATAGAGCGCTTTGAGGGGCTGCTCCCTTACGCCTACGCGCTGGACCAGGAGCAGTCGCTCATCGCACGCTACGACCCCCTCATCGCGACGATACGCCACCACGCACGCTGGTACACGACGGACACCCCAGGCTTTACCGGAGGAGCAGAATATTTTTCGCTCACTTATGAGCTGGGAGAGTCCCTGAAAAACATCCTGGGGGAAAAGTCCTGACCCTGAAACCTATAACCCCAGTATTTCAGTCTACGTGTTTTTCACTTGTCAAACTCAGCTCGATCCTTTAGCATAGCTATTATAGAGCTTTTCATCACGTTCTTGCGAGGAAAGTCATTTTAGTGTGGAGTTTTTATGGTTTTTTGTGATATTCTTGTAGAAAAAGGATGTGAACCGCAATGAAAATATTGGTACTCTCCCTCTTATTGACGGGACTCCTGTTGGTGCCCGCCTACGCAAGTTCTCTGCCGACCCTCAAGATGCTCTCTACCCCCAGTTGCCCTGCCTGCGTGCAGATGTCCAAGGTTCTGGATCAGCTGAACGCCCAGTATGAGGGAAAACTGGCCACCGAGAAGGTCGACGTCTACGAGCAACCTGAAATCGCTCAGAAGTACAACGTGCGCTATGTCCCCCACCTGCTCTTCCTTGACGCTGAAGGAAAGGTGGTTGAGCAAAAGGTAGGCTACCTGTCCCTGGAGGACGTCCTCAAGACCTTCAAGGCATCAGGCATCGAAATCCACTAACTATAGCTATGGGAAGCTCTCTTTTATCCGGCGCGGCGTCCCTCATGGACGCCGCCTTTTCTTACATGGCTTCAAGCGGCCCCACACAGCTGGCCGGGGCTTTTTTCTGGGGGATATTCAGCGTCATCCTGAGCCCCTGCGGCATCGCAGTCATCCCTCTTGTCGTCGGCTATATCCAAAACACGGACTCTCCAGGCCGTTGGGAGGCCTTTAAGATATCCTGCGCCTTCTGCAGCGGCATTATCTTCAACCTGCTCCTGGTGGGGCTCGTCACCTCAGGCTTCGGGCTGCTCTTCGGCGGGTACGAACAATACCTCACCCTACTGGTTGCGGTCGTCTTCATCCTGACGGGCCTCCATCTCATGGGTTTCATCCGCCTGCGCTTCTTCTCGGGCGGGGGCAGAGGCTCCCAGAAGGAGCGCCGCGGCCTATGGGGAGCCCTGGTCCTGGGGGTCCTGTCAGGTTTGGCACTCGGCCCTTGCAACATTGCCTACATCAGCCCCGTGCTCTCTCTGGCTGTCTCCTCAGCCTCGCGGGGCCTGTTCTGGCCCGTCACGCTTGTGCTCTCCTACGCCCTGGGCTACAGCTCTGTATTAGTCCTCGCCGGAACCTCAGCTCAGCTGGCCTCAGGCTGGCTCCAGAGCGAAAAGGGGCAGCACATTCTGAGGGCACTGAACATTCTCTGTGGAGTGGTGCTGATTGCCGTGGGCATCTACCTGGCCCACAGTGTCTTTATCCTTCTCTGACGGCGGGCAGACCGAGCCCTTTGCTCAGAACCTTTTTCCGTGAGATTGCTGCGAAACACATGGGGCCGCAAATACGGCCCCATGTTTCATTCCTATCCCTTGCACTCAGAGCCCGGCTCAGAGCTTTTCCTTGAACCAGCACACGATCTCTCTCAGGCGCGCCAGGCGGGGGCTGGGGGAGCCGGAGCGACTGAGCTCATGGTTCTCTCCCTTGAAGACGCAGATACGGACCTCCGCGCCGTTGCGCCTGAGCGCCGTGAAAAACTGCAGCCCCTGGGAGAGCTCACAGCGGTAGTCCTCGTCAGAATGGATGATGAGGGTGGGGGTTCTCACCTGGTCCGCGTACTTCAGAGGTGAGTGCCACCAGAGCTTTTCAACGTCGCTCCAGAGGTCCGCGCCCTGCTGATCCGGCACAAAGAAATAGCCGATGTCGGAGAGCCCTGCCATTGAGACCCAGTTGCAGATGCCCCGCTGCGTGACAGCTGCGCGGAAGCGGTCTGTATGCCCGACGATCCAATTGGTCATGAATCCGCCGTAGGAACCGCCCGTCACCCCCATGCGGTCCCGATCCACAAAGGGCAGCATCTCCACGGCCCAGTCCGTAAAGAACATCAGGTCGTCGTAGTCCACCGTGCCGTATCTGCCCCGGATGTCAGCAAAGGCGTCTCCCTTGCCGTCGCTGCCCCGCGGGTTGCAGAAGAGCACGACAAAACCCTCCGCAGCCCAGCACTGCATCTCATGCACAAAGACGTCTCCGAACGCCATCTTGGGGCCGCCATGGATGTGCAGCAGAGTCGGGTATTTTTTTCCTACTTCAAAACCCAGAGGGCGCATATACCAGCAGTCCAGCCCTTCCGGCGTCCCGTTCTCCAGCCTCACGTGCTCCGGAGCGCTCAGATCCTTGCCGGCCAGAGCCGGTCCGTTAAAGTTCGTGAGCTGCTTTTCAACTCCATCCCGGACCAGATAGAGCTCCTGAAGCGCCAGCCCCTTCAGCCCCACGACGACCGCACTGCCGTCCAGGACATCGTAATCGTCTATGGCCCTCAGCTCCTCCGTGACCTGTCGAAGCCCTCCATGTTCGTCCAGAGTGTGGAGGTGCGAACGGTATCCGTCCGTGGAGACAAACCAGACTCTGGGACCGTCCACCAGGAAGGCCTGAGCCATCTCCGTGAGCCCGTAGCGGCAATCGCAGACGACGGAGTTCCTCAGCCCTCTGTCCAGCTCCGGCGTCAGACAGAAGAGCTCGCCATCCCGCTCCAGATAAAAGCGCTGGTTTTCGTTGTACCCGTGGCGCTTCATATCCGTCCCGGTCAGTACAAGGCCCCCGGCAAAAGAGTCGGCGCAAGTCCAGCGCCAGCCCCTCTGCTGAAGCAACTCGATCGGGGCGGCCGGGCCCGGAGCTGAATCAGCAAGGTCGAACCTCCAGACTCCCCGCGCAACGGGCGCTTCCTCCCTGTAGACCGCTGCCACGACGACAGCACTCGTCCGATCCTTTGAGAGACGTACCTGCCCCACGTCCATGTCCTTGGGGGAGAGCTCCGTCAGAGCTCCGGATGAGAGGGAGAGGATCGAGAGGGTCGTGCGGCTTTGCCCCGTAAAACCCCTGCCGTTGGCACAGAAGGGGATTTGAGTGAAGATCTCGTAATCCGCGCCCTCCAGGCGCTCCTCGTCCCCGGGGCGGACCGTCTTGAGCAGGAGACGGTCATCGTCAAGCGCCCACAGCTCAGTCACAGAGCGCGGCACGGTCGTCTGAAAACGGGCCTCGCCCCCCTTCAAAGGGATGGAGTACAGGTGCGAGGAACAGCTCTCAGACCCCTCACCCGCCCTCCGCTCCCCCGGCTGTCTCTCTCTGGCACTGACAAACAACAACCCCTCTCCCCGCGCATCCCAGCAAAAGACTTTCTCCGCACCTGTATGAGTCAGCTGGGTCAAGTCCCCGGTCTCCAGGCTACAGACCCACAGGTCGGACAGAGTGCGGTTTTCCTCCAGGTCCGCCCGGTGCACTGCAAACGATGCACTTCTGCCGTCCGGAGCTATCCGAGGAGAGGAGAGAAAGCGATACTTCAGCAGATCGTGAAACTCGACCCTTGCATTCATGAAGAAGACCTCCGTCATTGTTCCGGAGCACCCCTAAGGGAAGCGCCTGTCCAGCGATTTCTTAAGGCTGCTCCGCCCGAGCGCTTTGCCGATCTACCGCCCTACCGTGCCGCGCACAATACGATGGAATAAAATTTCTCCTCGGCACTCGAACCCCGCGAGGTCACCACGATGGGGACCCTGGCCCCGACTACCAGCCCTGCCAGGCGCGCCCCGGCGGAGATGAGGAGGCTTTTGCCCAGGAGGTTGCCGGAGGTCATGTCGGGCGTCAGTAACACGTCGAAGCGGCCGCAGTTCTCGCTTTCATAGCCTTTGATCGCAGCTATCTCCGGAGACATCGCGATGTCGTAGGAAATGGGGCCCTCCACAACGCAGCCCTCAATGTCCCCGGACCGGTTCATCTGCATGAGGGCCTCCGCCTCAACCGTCTCTTTCATCTTGGGGTTCACCTTTTCAACCGCGCAGAGCACGGCCACCCTCGGCCTCTCCCAGCCCATCTCTCTCAAGGTGTGGACAGCGTTAAGGATTAGCCCCTTCTTCTGCTCCAGCGTGGGGTACATGACCATACCCCCGTCGGTCAGGACCACCAGGCGGTCGAATCCGGGGATCTCAAAGAATGCCAGGTGAGACATCAGTCCGCCGGAAGCGGAGTTGGGATCGTGGAGGTTATTGGCACGGTCCACGACGGGTTTGAGGAGGTCTTTTGTGTCCATGCGCCCCTTGATGAGGAAATCTCCTTCGCCTGAGGCGATGAGGCTCACGGCCCTCTGGGCAGGGTTCTCGCCCCCCGGCGCCTCGACGATGCGAAAATCCCCGGGCTCCGCCCCCAGGTCGCTCAGTTTTTCGAGGATACGGGCGGTGTCACCCACGAGGGCGAATTCGGCAATCCCTCTCCCCCGGGCCTCCAGCACCGCCTCCAGGATGTGCCTGTCCTCAGCGGCAGCCACAACCCCGCGCCTCTTCCCTCCCCGGGCCCGTTCGATCAAAGCTTCAAAATTTCGGTAGGACATGACTCAAAACCTCCATCATATTTGCCTCGTGACGCAAATTCCAGCCTCAGTCAGGGATGAGGCAAAAGGGTCGTTCCCACTCATTTCCCGGCCAGAAAGTTGATAAACCAGACGATGTTGGGGATCCCCACCAGGTCTATCAGCACGGCGCCGCAGAGCGGGACTATCAGAAACGCCTTGTAGGAGAACACCCCGTAACGCTCGCAGACCGCCCCCATGTTGGAGACCGCGTTGGAAGTCGCTCCGAGGCTGTGCCCCACAAAGCCCGAGCACATGACCGCGGCCTCGTAATCCCCGCCCAGGAGGTGGAAGAGCAGAAAGGCCGCTATGAGAAGGATGGTCAGGGACTGAAGGACAAGGATACTGATGAGCGGCAGGGTAAGATCGTAAAGGTCCCAGATTCGCAGGGTCATCGTAGCCATGGTGAGAAACAGGCCAAGGGAGACGCCGGCAATCATGCCAACCGCACGCTCATGGATCCTGACGAGCTTCAGGCCGTCGTTGAAGCTACGGAAGATGACGGCGACAAACATAGCCCCCAGGTAGTCCGGCAGAGAGAAGTTCTTCCAGTTCCAAACCTCCTTAGCCTGATGGTTAAACCAGCCCGAAGCCGCGGAACCGAGGGCCATGAGGATGAGCACCAGGGCCAGCATCTTAACGAGATCGAAGCTGTCGGAGAGCTCCGCCTTTTTTCCCTCGCCCTGCTGTTCTCTATAGAGGTCATCCCGAGAGGCGGATATCCGCCCTTTGTGGCGGTTGATGAGCCAAGTGGCAAGGGGCCCTCCCAGAATGCCGCCGGCGATCTGGCCAAAGGTGGCTGAGGCAACGGCGACAGCGTGAGCTCCGGCAACCCCCACCGCCTCAGCCATCGGGCCAAAAGCGGCGGCAGCGGCGTGCCCGCCCCCTAGCGAGACGGCTCCGGCCATGACGCCCAAAGTAGGATGGATCCCAAGGGCGTTGGCCAAACCGGCGCCAAAGGCGTTCTGGAACACGGCCAGAGCCCAACAAACGCAGAGGTAGACGATGAGAGCCCGGCCTCCCTTTTTGAGCAGCCTCAGACTCCCGCCGATGCCCACCGTGGTGAAGAAAGCCAGCATCATGGGCGACTGAAGGGTCGGCGCAAACTTTATCATCATACCCCCATGCTGATGGAACACCAGGACGATGAGGTCCATCAAAAGCCCGCCGATCACGGCTGCCGGGAAGCAGAAACGGCTCAAAAAATTGAGCCTGCGCTTGAGACTGACGCCGATAACGTAAAAGAGTGCCGCCAGCGCTGTGGTGAACAGAGGATCAAAGCTGACGGTCAAGACTCCGTCAACGTTTTCCCAGTTCATTATCAACATTCCCCCTCATCGGGCATCGGGAACATTTACCTCCTACTTCCGCGCCTCCACCTTAATTTTTTAAGCGAAAGTGGCGGGAACTCACCTTCTTATCTGGCCGGCTCCGTAGACGATGAACTTGGTGGACGTCAGCTGTTCGACACCCATCGGGCCTCTTGCGTGCAACTTCTGCGTGCTTATCCCCATCTCGGCCCCAAACCCGAAGACGGAGCCATCTGTGAAGCGAGTCGAGGCGTTGACATAGACGGCCGCAGCGTCCACTCCGGCCAAAAACGCCTGAGCGTTTGCGTAGCTTTCTGTGACGATGGCCTCACTGTGCCCGGTGCCCCAGCGCGCGATGTGATCCATCGCCTCCTTCAGGTCCTCAACCACCCGCACCGCCAGGACCATGCCATGAAACTCCGTTTCCCAGTCCGCCGTGCCCGCCGGCAAAGCCTCAGGGAATAGGGCCCGCACCGCATCATCCCCTCTCAGCTCCACGCCCCGCTTTGCCAGCTCGGCCAGAGCCGCAGGGACGAAGGCAGGGGCTGCCTTTTTGTGGACCAGAAGGGTCTCCATGGCGTTGCAGACCGCGCTGCGCTGACACTTGGCGTTGACGACGATGTCAAGCGCCATGTCCAATTTTGCCGTCTCGTCCACAAAGACATGGCAGTTGCCCGCCCCCGTCATGATGTAAGGGACCCGGGCCTGGGCGGCCACGGCCTGCTTCAGGGCCTTGCCCCCTCGCGGGATCAGGACGTCCAGGGCCTCCAGCTGCATCAGAGCGACGGACGCCTCCCGGTCCGTCGCCTCTATAAGCTGGACGGTCCCCTCGGGCATCCCGGCACCCTCCGCCGCCCGGCTCAGGACCCCCGCGATCGCCCGGTTGGAGCAGGCAGCCTCCTTGCCGCCGCGCAGGATGACCGCGTTGCCTGACTTGAGGCACAGCCCCGCCGCGTCGGCCGTCACGTTAGGACGCGCCTCATAGATGATCCCCACAACCCCCAGGGGAACCCGCACCCGACCGATCCTCAGCCCCTGCTCGGCGCTCCACATGCCCATTACCTCTCCGACGGGGTCGCGGAACGCCGCTATCTCCTCAAGCCCCACAGCCATCGCCTCAACCCTTTGGGGCGTGAGGGTCAGTCGATCAAGGGTCGCCTCATCCATCCCGGAGGCTCGAGCGTCCGTCAGGTCCTGTTCGTTCTCTGCCAGGATGGACGATGCGCTCTCTCTCAGCCCCACCGCCATGGCCCTCAGGGCCGCGTCCTTGGCTTCCGTCCTCATCGTCGCCAGGGCTCGGGCCGCGCAGCGCGCGCGCTCCCCCATCTCCTTTAATTCCTCTCGCCAGTCCATGCCTTTTCCTCCCCAAAAATCTCCAAAAAAACCAGCACCATAGCCGCTCTCATCAGGAGCTCTCCAGGAGAGCCATGTTGTTGCGGTGCACCAGCTCCTCGTAATCACAACTACCCAGGAGCCCGGCTATCTCGCTGGAGTGGCGCCCCATTATCTTACGGGTCTCGTCGCAGGTGTAGTTAACGATACCTCGGGCCAGCTCCCGGCCGGAGAGCCCCCGGATGGAGACAACGTCCCCCACCTCAAACTCCCCATCCGCCCGGACGACCCCCGAGGGCAAGAGGCTCTTTCCCTTGCGCAGAAGCGCCTCCTCCGCCCCCACGTCCACGGTCAGGGAGCCTCTGGGTTCGCTGCCCACGGCCAACCACTGCCGCTTCGGGGCGTAGCTCTCGCGGTGCGGGATGAAGAACGTGCCCAGCTTCTCGCCCCCGGCAATGCGCCTCACAGCATCCCTCTCGTCGCTTGACGCGATGACCATCGGGATGCCATTGGCCATGGTCATGCGCGCCGCCACCAGCTTGGTGAACATGCCCCCGCTGGACATGGAGCTGCCACGCGACCTCGAGTTGGCCTCCATGGCCTCCGTGATGGTTGAGACCTCGGAGATGAGCCGGGCACCTTTGTTCTGTCTGGGGTCCGAGTCGTAAAGCCCGTCGATGTCGGAGAGGACGATCAGGAGATCAGCCTCAGCGTTGCAGGCGACCATCGCGGAAAGCCTGTCGTTGTCCCCGAACTTCAGCTCCTCGACCGCCACGGTATCGTTCTCGTTGACGATGGGGATAACCCCATACTCCAGAAGCGCAAAAATCGTGTTGCGTGAGTTCATGTAGCGCGCGGGGTTCGAGAAACAATCGCGCGTCAACAGAACCTGGGCGATACACTTGGAGTACTCCGAGAAGAGCTTTTCGTACATCTGCATCAGAAGCCCCTGCCCCACTGCAGCAATCGCCTGTTTCTGAGGCATTGAGGTCGGAGTGCTCCCAAGCTTACCGATCCCGGCGCCCACGGCGCCCGAGCTGACCAGGATCAACTCGCGCCCGGAGTTATGAAGGTCCGAGAGCTCCCGAACCATAAGCTCCATCTTTCCCAGATTGATCTTGCCCGTGGGATAGGTGATGGAGCTGGTCCCCACCTTAACGACAAGACGTTTACAATCCTGAAAACACTTGCGGTCCACTAAGACAAAGCCTCCCTTGCACCGCATCCGACCCAGGGGGTCTCCGGCGGTACGTTTGTTTCTCTATTGTATAATGAAAATCAGGACACGCACACCCGCACACCGAATTTTTTTCAACTCATCATCCCCGCAAATCCCTTGAGTGGGGAATATATTAAGGAGAGACACCATGCCAAAATGGAATTCTCAAAATACCTGTATGCTGTTAGTGGACATCCAGGAAAAGCTTCTGCCCGTAATCACCGGCCATGAGACGGTACTGCTCAACTCCATCCGGCTCCTGAAAGCCGCTCGGATCTTTCAGACGCCCTTGCTCGTTACAGAGCAATACCCAAAGGGGATAGGCCCCACGGTCGCCGCCCTGAAGGAGCTCTTCCCTGCCGGGACCCCGACCCCGACAAAAATCCTCTCCAAGACCACGTTCTCCTGCTGCGGCGCCCCCGGCTTCTCCGAGGCCCTGGACAGCCTGAATCGTCCGTTCACGATCCTCTTCGGCATCGAGACCCACATCTGCCTGCTGGCCACCCTTGAAGAGCTGCAAGCCGAGGGGCGCAACGTCCTCCTGGCAGCCGACGCCTGCGGGAGCCGAAACCCGGAGCATCACGCTCTTGCTCTGGATGCCGCCCGGGCCTGCGGCGCAGCCGTGCTACCCACCGAGACCCTCATCTACCGGATGCTGGGCGACTCCGCCCGGCCCGAGTTCAAGGAGCTTCTGCCTCTCTTCAAGTGATTGGGTAAACGGGCAGACCTTTTTATATCCGTTACTTTGGTTCCTCTTGACCATAGCGATGACGTTCGAGCCCCAACTCACCCCTGAGCTTCATGAAGAGCGGACGGCACCGCAAACCAGCTTCCGAAGATCACGTACAAAACGTTGCTTGTGACGATCTGCGTGGCCCGCAGCATCTCAAACGCATTGGCAGGGTGCCTCCGGCCAGAGACAGCTGACAACACTTGTGCCCCGCTTACGTGCTCCTCTTGTCAAGTCCCTTCGCTGGGTTAAAACTCACAAATCTCCCGGAAATTTGACGCCTGATGAAACGCTCTGTTTGTAAATATTCAGCCAGGATTTTGTAGATGACACTTGAACTTCTTACGTTTTGATGAAAGTATGCTATTATAGTTTTTGTTTGATTAGCCAAAGTCTAGGCGATCGACGCGGAAAATTTTACTGAACGAGGAGGATTTTTTTGTGAAGATGTTCACACGACTGCTCTGTGCTCTGTGCCTTGTGTCGCTTTGCGGAGCGGCCGGCGCGTCCGGGGGAGACACGCTGGTTTATTCCTGGGCCGGCAACGCGGGGGGCGACCTGAATCCGCACCTGTACTCGCCCAATCAGATGTACGCTCAGGATCTGATCTATGAGCCGCTGGTGCTTTACACCCGTTCCGACACCATCGAACCCTGTCTGGCCGAGAGCTGGGAGATCTCCGAGGACGGGAGGACTTACACTTTCCACCTGCGCCGCGGGGTGACCTTCTCCGACGGGACGCCCTGGAGTGCGGCGGCCGCGAAGGCGAACTTCGACGCCGTCATGGCCAATGCGGCGCGCCACGCCTGGCTGGGCCTGACCGGGGAGATTGAGGGGACGGAGGCGGTGGACGAGCACACTCTGTTGTTGAAACTCAAGAACGCCTATGGGCCGACGCTGATGGACCTGGCCCTGATCCGTCCGTTCCGCTTCCTGAGCCCCGCGCAGTTCGGCCCGGACGGCGGTACGGCCAAGGGGATCAAGGCTCCGATCGGTACGGGCGCTTGGGTCCACGCCGAGGGAAAGAAGGGCGAGTACGACCTCTTCAGACGCAACGAGACCTACTGGGGCAAGAAGCCCGAGCTTGCCGAGGTGCTGATTAAGGTCATCCCGGAGGGCGACTCCCGCGTCGTGGCGCTGGAGACCGGCGACCTCGACATCATCTGCGGCGCCAGCGGCCAGGGCGCCGCTCAGATCAGCCTGGAGGCCTTCAGACGCCTGGAGGCAACGGGGCGCTTCGAGACGGGCATCTCCGAGCCGAGAGCGACTCGCGCCCTTGCCATCAACTCCGCTCGCGGCGCGGGGCGTGACCTGGCGGTGCGCAAAGCGATTCAGCACGCCATCGACCGTGACGCCATCATCAAGGGCGTATTCCTGGATGTAGAGAAGCCCGCACCCTTCCTCTTCAGCACCTCGATGCCCTACTGCGACGTGGGGCTTGTCCCCTACGAGCACGACCTTGAGAAGGCCAAAAAGCTTCTGGACGAGGCCGGATGGAAACAGGATGGGGACTATCGCAGCAAGGACGGACAGGAGCTGACGTTCGAGTTCTGCTTCGTCGGCAACGACGCCGTACAGAAGACGATCGCCGAGGTGGTGCAGTCCGACCTCAAGAAGGCGGGGATGAAGGTCATCCTGATTGGAGAGGAAAGTGACTCCTACTACAAGCGCCAGAAGGACGGGGAGTTCGGTATGATTTTCAACGACACGTGGGGCGCTCCCTACGAGCCCCACGCGATGTGCAGCTCCATGCGGGTGCCCTCTCACGCGGACTATCAGGCGCAGCTGGGGTTGCCGATGAAGAAGGAATTGGACGAGAAGATCGAGGAGGCCCTCAGGGCAACGACGGACGAGGTGCGCGTGGCGCTCTACAAGGACATCCTGACGACGCTGCACGACCAGGCCGTCTACTTCCCCATCGCCTACAAGACCATGGTGAAGGTGCACAAGAAGGAACTGGCAGGCGTGGAGTTCCCTGCCCTCATTAACTCCATTCCGTTGGACACGATTCGTTGGAAATAAAAATTCCAGTTCAAAATCACTCGTATACGAGCAAAAACAACGAAGTATATTAAGGGGGGCTACGCGCCCCCCTTCCCCCCGCGCCAGGGACTTGTCCCTGGCCCCATATCCTTGGAGGGTGATCCATGTTTCGATTTATCGTCAAGCGTATTCTCATCCTCATCCCCATCCTGGTCTGCGTCTCCATCCTGGTCTTCCTCATCCTGAGGATGGCCAAGGGCGACCCGGCCATGGCGTACTTGCGCATGTCCAACATCCCGCCGACCGAGCAGGCTCTCGCCGAGGCGCGGCGCGAGCTGGGGCTCGATAGGCCCATCGTCGAGCAGTACGTGACGTGGGTCGGGAAGGCTGTTCGGCTGGACTTCGGCCGCTCCTACGTTACGGGCAAGCCCGTGTTGGGCGAGGTGCTCTACTACCTGCCCGCAACGCTGACGCTCGCCGGGTTTGGGCTGCTTTTCACTCTGCTGGTCAGCATCCCTCTGGGGGTGGCCGCAGCGCTCCACAAGGACCGCTTGGTCGACCACATCACGCGCCTCATCTCCTTCGTGGGGGTCTCCATGCCGAGCTTCTGGCTGGGCTATCTGCTCCTCTACCTCTTCTCGGTCAAGCTGGGCTGGCTGCCCCCCATGGGGCGCGGGGGTCCGGCGCACCTGGTCATGCCCGTCATCACGCTCTCGGCCATGTCCATCGCCATCAACATCCGATTCCTGCGGGCGAACCTGCTGGAGAACATGCGGTCTCGCTCCGTCTTCTACGCCCGCGCCCGCGGGCTCACGGAGCGCCGGGTCGTGTGGGCGCATGTCATG
>JAAYOR010000186.1 GCA_012520235.1 Fretibacterium sp. | reverse complement strand
CTCCATGACCTTGATGCGCTTGATTTCTTTCTGTGACAATGCCACTCTCTCCTGCCTCATGCCCAGTATTATCCCAAGCCTTATCGCGGGGGGGGGGTGACATTCTTACTGACCAGTTATAGGGTGACTTTATCACAGAGCAATGACACGCAACGAAACAGCCCTTGACAAAATCCGGCGGAGCATATACTATTCTCAGTAAACTTTATTTTGGAGGATATTTATTATGTCAACTAAAGTTCAATGCGTTATCTGTGAGGGTGACATTTTGATTTCTGACGGAGCGATGGAGGGAGAGCTTTTTTTGTGCCCGGACTGCGGAACCGAACTTGAGCTTATCTCCCTGAACCCGCCCGTCCTGGCCGAGGCTCCTGAGGTTCAGGAGGACTGGGGAGAATAAATGGCTCACTTCTACATCTTCTACACTCGCCTCCGCACGGAGGAGAAGCTTCTGTTCCAAGCCGCCGAAGGAAAGGGACTCCCCTTCTCGGCCGTCAACGTCACTGACGCTTTCTGGCCCGATCTTCCAGGCGAAAAGGGCGACGTGGCCCTCTGCCGGTGCGTCAGTCAGACGCAAAACTCAGCTCTCGCCATCCTTCTGGAGTCAAGAGGAGTCGTCACTGTGAACTCCTCGGACGTGATGGCCCTCTGCGCGGATAAGGTGACCACTGCGGCAAAGCTCACCTCAGCCGGGATCCCTCAGCCCGAATATGCTGTGGCTTTCTCACCGGAGGGAGCACTCGAAGCAGCCAAGCGTCTGGGTTATCCCCTTGTACTCAAACCGCCGACAGGCAGCTGGGGAAGGCTTCTTGCAAAGGTAAACGACACGGATGCCCTGGAGGCCATAGCAGAACACAAGGCGCACATGGGCGCGGCTCACTCGGTCTTTTTTATGCAACAGTTCATTGAAAAACAGGGTTTTGACCTCCGGGCCACCCTTCTTGGCGGAAAAGCCCTGACCGTGATCAAGCGCTGCAGCGCACACTGGATCACCAACACAGCCCGCGGAGCTTATCCCGAGAGATACCCTCTCTCGCCGGAGCTTGAAAAATTATTGGGCCAGGTCCAGAACGCCATCGGAGGGGCAGTCCTTGCGGTGGACCTCTTTGAGACTCCTGACGGATGGCTCGTCAACGAAGTAAACGGACAGCCCGAATTTCGAAGCTCTGACGGAGAGCTTACGGGCGTCGACATCGCGGGGAGCCTGGTGGAATACACCTGGTCCCTGGCAAAGCAATAAGATTATCGGGAAGGATTGAAGAAGATGTATCGAGCAGCGGTATGGGGTGCAAGCGGCATGGCGGGGGGAGAGGTACTGCGGATCCTGGCAGCGCATCCCTCCATCGAGGCACTCTGTGCCGTCTCACGGAGCCGCGAGGGACAACCGGTGTGGCACGCGCACCCCCACCTCAGGGCCTCGTTCCCGGACCTTACGTTCTGCGCTCCAGATGAGGCCCTGAAGCAAGAAGTAGATATCGTCTTCCTGGCACTCCCCCACGGGACCTCAGCCCCTCTCATCAAGGAATACCTAAGCCGGGGGAGCAAGGTTGCCGACCTCTCCGGGGACGTGCGCCTGAAGAGCCCGTCAGACTACGAAAAATGGTACGGCGCCGCTCCAGCTCATCCGGAGCTTCTGGAACAGGCCGTCTACGGTCTCCCGGAACTGCACCGGGAGGCGCTGAAAGAGACCTCGCTTGCGAGCGGTGTGGGTTGCAACGCCTCCTGCTCCATCCTGGGGCTTTACCCTCTGGCAGGGGCGGAGCTCCTCAAAGACGTGCGCATCGAGGTCCGGGTGGGCTCCTCCGAGGCAGGGGCAACGCCCACCATCGGCAGCCACCACCCTTACCGCAGCAGGACGCTTCGCCTTTACGAGCCCTTTCGGCATCGCCACCTTGCTGAAATCCTTCAGGAGCTCCGTCTCTCTGAAGAGTGCGTCACCCTGAGCATGACGGCAGTGGAGATGATCCGCGGCGTTCAGATGATCGCTCACATCTCACTTGCACGGCCCGTCAAAGAGGCAGAGATCTGGAAGCTTTACCGGGCAGCCTACTCGGATGAGCCCTTCGTGTCTTTCTGCCCGGCTCGCCCGTCTCACCTGCGCCTCCCCGACCCCAAGCTGCTCACGGGGAGCAACCGCGCCCTCACAGGCTTCGTCCTTCATGAGGATGGCACACGCCTGATCGTGGTCAGCGCCCTGGACAACCTCATGAAAGGGGCGGCGGGGAGCGCCGTTCAGTCGGCAAACCTCATGCTCGGCCTGCCTGAGAGCGAAGGGCTTGGAATGATTCCGGTCTATCCTGCCTGATATTTGAGAAAGGAGCTTTCTGATGAACACGACATTTGAATCCCGACCCTTCAAAGGGGTCGTTAAGATAGGAGGAGCCCGGGGCAACACCTTTGCCCCCCTTCTGGATGAGTTGAGCCTTCGCATCAAGAGGGGCGAAAAATGGGTGCTTGCCCATGGAGCAAGCTCCATGATGGAAGACCTCTCCCGCTCCGTCGGGGTGGAGCCTCTTTATGTCTCCAGCCCCGGAGGGTTCCGCAGCCGCTTCGTCGGGGAGAAGGAGCTGGCCATCTTTGAGGCCGCCTCCTGCCGTTTCTCCGTCACGCTCGCCTTTGAGCTTGGAAAGCGCGGCATCACCGCCGTGCCTCTCTACCCTTCCTCCGCCAAGGGCGCTGTCGCCAAAAGGAAGGATGCGCTCCGCGTCGTCAAGGACGGCAAGGTTTGCATCATGCGCGGCAATTACAGCGGGTCCATCACCTCTTTTGACCCCTCGGACATCCTCGCCGTCTGGGAATCGGGCGGGCTTCCCATGCTCCCTCCCCTGGCGTTGGACGAGGCGTCAGACGGCACCAACCTCAACGTGGACGGAGACAGGATGGCCGCGGCCGCGGCCGCGGCGTTGGGTGCGGATGTCCTTGCAATCCTCAGCAACGTTCCGGGGCTGCTCCAAGATCCTTCGGATCCCCTGTCAAAAATCGACAGAGGCACCCTCTCCGAATGGCAGAACCTTGAGGGGTTTGCTCAGGGGAACATGAAGCGAAAGCTTCTGGCAGCAAAAGAAGCGCTTGAAGGAGGCACGAAGACCGTGCTCATAGCGGACAGCCGCAGCGCCCGCCCGATAGAGGCCGGCCTTGCCGGAGGAGGGACCCAGCTGTGTCAGGGATCTATGGCGGCCGCGGACTGACCGCCGCCTCAGGCTCGGGCGCAATCCTCAGGGACGAGGAGGGCAAGGAGTACCTCGACTTTTACTGTGGGAGCGGAGCTGCGCTCTTTGGGCACTCTCATCCCGTGCTCGTGCAGGCTCTTGTAAAAGCCTCCGAGAGCCCCTGGACCATCGGCATCGGCATGGACTCAAAGGTCCGAGCGGCTCTCAAGGGCTCCTTGGAGGAACTGCTCCCGGGACACTCCGTATTCTATTGCAACAGTGGGACGGAAGCGATTGAAGCGGCCTTGAAGCTGGCTGTCTCCCTGCGCCCGGGAAGAAAAAAGCTCCTGGCCCTGAGGCGGGCTTTTCACGGTCGAACCCTCGGCGCTCTCTCCCTCACCTTCAATCCGCAGTACCGCAAGGAGTGGGCTCACCTCCTCCCCGACGTCCAGCACGTCAAGCCTGAGGAGCTGCCCGACCTCATTGATGCGGATACGGCAGCCGTCTTTGTGGAGCCCATCCAGGGGGAGGGAGGCGTCTATCCCCTCTCCCCGTCCCTTGGCGCAAGGATAACCGAGTCCTGCCACAAGGCGGATGCTCTGCTCGTCTGTGACGAGATCCAGGCCGGTTGGGGACGCTGCGGGGCTTTTTCAGCCAGCTCGCTCGTCGGTCTGGAGCCGGACATCCTCTGCTTTGCCAAAGGGGTTGCAGGAGGGCTGCCCATAGGGCTCACTCTATGGAAGAAGAACCTAGGAGACTTTTCTCCCTCCGGTCATGGCTCCACCTACGGAGGGAACCCCCTGGTCCTTGCCATCGCAGAAGCCTCTCTGAGGCTTCTCACGACAGAAGCGCTTCCCTCCCACGCCGCCCGCAGCGGAACGTTCTTTAGAGAGCTGCTCGGAAAAATCGACTCTCCCCTGATCAGCGAGGTCCGCGGAATGGGGTTGCTGAACGGAGTGGAGCTCACAATCAAAGCCGTCCCCATCATCAAACGCATGCAGGATAAGGGCGTCCTTGTGCTCCCTGCCGGGCCGTCCGTCGTGCGGTTTCTTCCCCCGTTCGTCGCCGTTGAGGAGGATTTTGAAAGAGCTGCGGCCGTGTTCAAAGAAGCTCTCGAAGAAGAAGGGTCATGAGCCAAGCGATAAAGCTGCTCTCGAAGCTTGTGGCAATCCCAAGCCCAAGCGGTCAGGAGGAGGCAGCAAGCCGCTTTTTTGCCTCGGCCCTCCCAGCCATAGGATGGGAGCGGGTTGAAATTGACGAGAGTGGAAGCGTCATCGCAGGGCGTGGGACGGGAGAGCGAGAGCTTGTCCTTATGGGTCATATCGACACTGTGCCGGGAGGTCCTCCTCATCTTCTTGAAAGAGACGTCCTTTGGGGCCGCGGGAGCGTGGACGCCAAAGGGCCTTTATGCGCTTTTGCCGTTACCGGAGGCAGGGTCCCTCTTGAACCAAACTGGAGGATAACTCTCATCGCAGCCACGGGAGAGGAGGCCGACTCCCGCGGCGCGCTTTTTAACATTCCCAAGCACCATCCTGCAGCCTGTCTCATCGGAGAACCCTCGGGAGCAGACGGCGTCACCATCGGATACCGGGGATGTCTTCGGCTTCTACTCTCAGCGGAAGACGGAGGCGCACACCGAAGTGGTGACAGCGGCCCCCTCACAGCAGTCGTCCGCACGGGCTCAGATATGCTGGCCTTCATTGAGGAGGCCGACGACCCTAACCTGCCGATCATCCGGCGCGCATCCGGCGCCGTTGCCTCAATGCTGGGACAGGAGAACGGCCACCGCAGGGCGAAGATGGAGCTCGACATCCGCATCCCGGAAGGGGACACTCCCCATGAGTGGTTTCTGATTATGAAAGAAAAGGCTGTGGCGCGCAACGTGGAGCTCAAGATGACCTTTGCCACCCCTCCCCACGTTGTGGACAAGAACAACCCGGCAGCCTGGGCGCTGCGCCTCGCCATCCGAAAGAACGCGCTCTCTCCCCGGATCCTCGCCAAGGGTGGAACCGCCGACTTCAACCTTGCGGCCGCCTGGGACTGCCCCATGGCCGCCTATGGCCCTGGAGACAGCAAGCTTGACCATACCGCCGAAGAACGCCTCTCCCTATCCGAATACCAGGATTCCCTGAAAGTCCTCTCAGACGCCCTCCCCCTCATCATGCAAAACGCGCCCAGGCAGGGCTAGAGCAAAACCCTTAAAAGACGCACAGGGGGAGAGGTAATCTCTCCTCCCGAAAACATTGACCTTCCCTGATTTAAGTATTTTGACCTATTGCGGTTTCACCTCTTAGAGACTAATATTTCTCTTGAAGATCATTAGCACTCCTTGATGTTGAGTGCTAACATAAAAATCAGGAGGGATATCCATGAAACTTAAACCGCTTGGAGACAGGATTGTCGTCAAGGTGCTCACCCGTGAGGAGAAGACAAAGGGCGGCATCGTTTTGCCTGATACGGCCAAGGAGAAGCCGACCGAGGGCGAGGTTATGGCGGTTGGTTCCGGTAAGGTGCTGGACAATGGCCAGAAGCTTCCCATTGAGGTGAAGGTGGGCGACCGTATCATCTTCAGCAAGTATGCCGGTACTGAGGTGAAGGTGGACGGAGACGAGCTCGTCATCTTCAGCGAGCGTGACGTCCTCGCCATCATTGAGAGCTGACAACGCCTGTCGGCTTTCAGGTTTTTTTATAAAAGATTTCTGAGGGAGGTACTCTGATTATGGCAAAAATTCTTTCTTTCGGCGAGGATGCTCGCCGCGCGATGCTCAACGGTATCGATAAAGTTGCGGATACAGTCGGTGTGACTCTTGGGCCCAAGGGCCGCAACATCGTTCTTGAGAAGAAGTTCGGTTCCCCCACGATCACCAACGACGGTGTGACAATAGCTAAGGAGATCGACCTGGAAGACCCGTTTGAGAACGCCGGCGCTCAGCTTCTCAAAGAGGTTGCCTCTAAGACCAACGATATTGCCGGGGACGGCACCACGACCGCCACTATTTTCTCCCGCGCCATCATCCGTGAGGGCATGAAGAACGTCGCAGCCGGCGCGAACGGGATGCAGATGCGCCAAGGCATTGAGAAGGCCATCGACTTTGTCGTCGAGGACCTCAAGAAGAAGGCCATCCCCGTCAAGGAGAAGGAGAAGATCGCTCAGGTCGCCTCTATCTCCGCCAACGACAACGCTGTGGGCGCCCTCATCTCCGAGGCCATGGGCAAGGTGGGCGAGGACGGAGTCATTACCATCGAGGACAGCCAGACCCTTGGCACGACCCTTGAGATGGTCGAGGGGCTTCAGTTTGACAAAGGTTACATCAGCCCTTACATGGTCACCGACGGTGAGCGCATGGAGGCTAATTTTGACGACGCCTACATTCTCATCCACGATGGCAAGATCAGCAACATCAAAGACCTGCTGCCCGTGCTGGAGAAGGTTGTTCAGACAGGTAAACCCCTGCTCATCATTGCCGAGGACGTTGAGGGCGAGGCCCTTGCGACGCTGGTTGTCAACAAGCTGCGTGGCGTGATGCAGGTCGCTGCTGTCAAGGCTCCCGGCTTCGGAGATCGCCGCAAGGCCATGCTTGCCGACATCGCCATCGTCACAGGCGGCCAGGTCATCAGCGAGGAGCTGGGCCTTAAGTTTGAGAACACGGAGCTCTCCATGCTCGGCAAGGCCAAGAAGGTCCGTATCACCAAAGAGGACACTACTCTCACCCAGGGCGCCGGCAATCCTGAAGAGATCCGCAAACGCTCTGCTCAGATAAAGAAGGAGATCGAGGACTCCACCTCCGACTACGACAAGGAGAAGCTTCAGGAGCGCCTTGCCAAGTTGGTGGGCGGCGTGGCCGTCATCCAGGTCGGCTCTGCCACTGAGACGGAGCAGAAAGAGCTGAAGCACCGCATTGAGGACGCCCTGAACGCTACCCGTGCGGCTGTGGAAGAGGGCATCGTCGCAGGAGGCGGCGTGGCTGCTCTGAATTGCGCCACAGAGCTTGAGCCCTTCATAGCCAAGCTTGAGGGCGACATCAAGACCGGAGCTCAAATAGTGCTCAAGGCGCTCAAAGCCCCGCTGTACCTCATCGCTGAGAACGCCGGTTTCCAGGGCGATGTCGTCGTAGAAAAGGTTCGCACCCTTAAGCCGGGGCAAGGCCTCAACGCCATCAACGGTGAGTACACCGACATGGTCGCCGCAGGCATCATTGACCCCGTGAAGGTCACTCGCTCCGCTCTGCAGAATGCAGGTTCCATCGCAGCGATGGTCCTCACCACCGAGGGCATCATCGTCGACAAGCCCGAGAAGAAGGACCCGATGCCAGGAGGAATGGGTGGAGGCATGGGTGGAATGGACGGCATGTACTAAAGCCGGACCTCAGAGAGACGCACAAGCGCCCCAAGCGGGGCGCTTTTTTTATGCCGAGTAGTTAGAAGACTAACAGTTAAAAGACTATCCGCAGATGACACAGATTAGTGCAGATTTAAAAGACCAGAAGCCTCTAAAAATCTGAGTCCATCTGTGAAATCTGCGGATCTATCAGGCTTCGTCCTCTAGGAAACCAAGCAGACACATGGTAACGGAGGCGCGGCACGTAAAAGGGCCGCGCCTTGAGGAAACTCAGCTCTTTCTGTACAACACAAACGCGCCTGCTGCCAACATCAGCATCAAGCCCGCTCCGCCAAAGCCTGCGTCACCGCTCGTGGAAATAACTTTCCTGTGGATTGAGATCTATAATTACGTCTCGTCGTGCCGGGGCAGTTAAGCTATAATCTGCCGGAAGACTGTCAACGGCTCAGAAGCAGTTCCGGCTCATCCGGAGCGGAGGAGCCTTATCACTCTCAATTACAATAGAGAGGGGAAGCCATCGTGTCCGATAACGTCGTTTCAAACACTGCCGCCGAATCAAGCGCCCCTGTAGCTCCGCCCCCTGAGGGGCACGTCATCGCTCTCATAGACCTGGGCACCAACTCCGTCCGCCTCCTCATCGTGCGCATTAACCCCAACGGGAGCTCCGAGTCCCTGTTCAAGTATCGCGAGATGATCCGCCTGGGGGAAGGGGCTTATGAGACCGGAGTCCTGGGAGAGGAGTCCATGGCCCGTGCTCTGGACACCCTCAAAATCATCGCCGATCTATGCCGCAACTTCGCCGTTCAGGAGGTCGTCGCCTTTGCGACCGCCGCAACGCGCGACGCAGGCAACTCGAAAACCTTCATCAAGCGCGTCCGCGAGGAGACCGGGATCAGCCTCCACGCCATCTCCGGCAAGGAGGAAGCCCGCCTTATCTACCTTGGGGTCTCGTCAGGCATCCCGCTTGAGAGGAAAATCGCTCTCTTCATTGATATCGGAGGCGGAAGCACCGAAATATCCCTGGGGAACTCCGAGGAATACTTCTTCCTG
>JAAYOR010000185.1 GCA_012520235.1 Fretibacterium sp. | reverse complement strand
TGCCAAAAAGCAATCAGAATCTCAAACTTCGCACAGACTAAAAATCCGCTAAAAAAGAACCGCGAACCACGCGAAAAGTACAAAAAAAACGCGAAAAAGGGAAATAGGCCATACAAGCTTTCGCGATTTTAGCGCGTTTCGCGGTTAGTTTTGTTTCCAATTATGCCGTTAAGACATCAGTCGAAGACGAAGCCGTGGGGGCTTCCCCTCGACATAAGCGAACGACTCGACATTCAGGGCCTTGGAGAAAAACGGCTCCGAAGTAGCCGGTCGCCTGCTTATGCGAAGTTTGAGTCAAAAATTTAAAGGAAAGTGCCCCTCAGGGCTCTTGGTCTCCCGAGGCCTCTTTGGAGGATTCATCCAAGTCCCCGGACGTTGGCTCTCCTACTTCCTTCTCCGCCTCCTTCGGCACCGAGTCATCGGATATCGGTTCCCCTGCCTTTTTCTTTTTCTTTTTCTCTTTCTCTGCTTCTGCAGCATCAGGGCTCGTCACAGCCGGGAGATCCAAAGAGGTCGGCTGAGGGAAGAGGGAGGGGTCGTGGATCACGACCTGTGCCTTTTGCAATAGCTCTTCGTTGAAACGGGAGATGTGTTCGCGCTCCTTCTGCTGACGGAGCAACACGCGGATGTCCGCGCTAACCTCGTCATAAGGGGCCGTCCTCTCGTCAAGCGCCTCAAGCTTCAACCCCACGGCAAAGTCGTCGCTCGTAATCTCCAGGACGGGGCTGACCTCGTTTATCTTCAGGTCCTTCATGGGAGCCAGAGCTCCGGAGTCGAAAGTAGAGTCCTGCAGGAGGAGAGGCTCGGACGTGACATTACGGACGTCCTCGGAGCTCATGACGTCCGAAGAGGTGGCCTGTCCCCAGTCCATCCCCTGGAGCAGCCTCCCCCTGAGAGCCTCCGCGTCCGCGCTCGAGAAAAAGCTGGCCAGATGGATCTTTGAAGCGGCAGGCTGGCTGAATAGCCCTTTCATCGTGTCGTAGAACTGGACCGCCTCGTCCTCACTGACGACGACCGTCCCGACAACCGAGCTCAAAAGACGCTCGTTAGCCATCTGGCGGGCCAGGCCCTTTTTATAGTCGGCAACGCTGGTCCCGGACATCTCAAGGGACTGGTAAAAGGCCTCTCGGGTCGGGAAGGCTTCATCCGCGTAAGCCTTCATGGTCTGCTCCGCCTCTGCGTCCGAGACGGATATCCCCCGATCCTTGACCGCCTGGACCATCTGCAGCTCCACAACGTACTGCTCCAGCGCTGCCTGGTACAGAGCCGGGATATCCACGGAAGTGATGCCCCTCCGGTGATACTGTTCAAAAATAAATCGGACCCGGCGCTCCAGCTCCGAACGCATCAGAGGCCTCCCGTTGACCTGGGCAACCTCGTAGTCCTCCAAGCGACCGTCGGAGCCCCTGCGGGGACCACGGTTCCGCCCTCCGTACATCAGGAACGTGGACAGCAGGAAGGCCACGACAATCACAACCATGATCCAACGCATCTGCGTTCTCAGTTTCTTCATCAAAGCGACCATCTTCCTTCAGCTAAAAATTTTAGAAATTATCTCTATCAAAATGTTTTTCTTCAGTTAATTTGACCGTCTTAACCTCCGCTTTCGATCTCGGACCACAAAACTAGATTTTACCATAGATTATGAAAGTTATGAGGTCGCATGAGACTACCAAAAAACGGAGGAGATAGGTTAGCTTCAGCTCTGCCTTTTCGCTCCGAGGCTGCGTCATGATGAGGGGGCATGGGACTGCCGGAAGCTTCTCCGCCCCTTTCCGACAAAAGAGGGCTCAGACGTCCGCCAGAGAGGAGCCCCGCTTGCCCTCCGTCTCAAGCGGCACAGCCAGGGAGGCTGCGGACCTCATCGTGTCGGCCAGAGCCTCTCCCACCTCGCTCGCCCGTTCAGGCGGGCACTCACAGATCAGGGAGTCATGAACCTGAAGGAAGAGATGGACCTCGTCGTCATTCTGGAATCGCTCCTGGAAGTCGACCATCGCCTTCCGCGCCACGTCCGCCGCTGTTCCCTGAATGGGGCTGTTCACCGCGATGCGCTTTCGCGCGCTGCGGTCCCTGAGCCCCTCCGCAGCCTCCGCCACAGGCCGGATGCGCCCCCAAAGGGTCCTCGTATAGCCGCGCTCTTTTGCCTGTTCCGCGCTCTCCTCCAAGTAGCGCTCCACCCTGGGCAGGGCCTTGAAGTATTTTTTGACGATG
>JAAYOR010000184.1 GCA_012520235.1 Fretibacterium sp. | reverse complement strand
TTATGCGGATAGTCTTTTGTTGGTCGCCTGTTCGTCGAAGACGAAGCTGTGGGGGCTTCGCTTCGGCTTCGCTTCGGCGTAAGCAAAGTTTGAGTCAATAAGCGCCCTTGCTGGTCAGGATCACCTGCACCGTCCGGAGCAGGATCACGATGTCCAGCCATGGCGACCAGTTGCGGATGTAGTAGAGGTCCAGCTCAATGCGCTGCTGGTAGTCCAGGACGTCATTACGCCCGCTCACTTGCCAGAAGCCTGTCAGGCCCGGAGTCACCTTGAATATCTGCTGGGCCGTCTTCTGCCCGTAATAGAGTTCCACTTCCCTCATCACAATGGGGCGCGGTCCTACAAGGCTCATCTCGCCCTTGAGGACGTTGAAAAGCTGCGGCAGCTCGTCCAGGCTTGTCCTGCGCAAAAACCTCCCAAGTTTGGTGATCCTGGGGTCGTCCTTGAACTTGAAGGCCACCTCAAACTCCTGTCTCAACTTCTCGTCCTTCAACATCTCCTGCAGGACCTTCTCCGCGTCTGGGATCATCGTCCGGAACTTGTACATCTTAAAGGGCTTCAGGTTCTTTCCCACCCTGCTATGGGCAAAGAACGCCGTTCCGCCGTCGTCCTTTTTGATCCTCCAGGCGATGTAACAGAAGAGAGGGGAGAAAACCAATAGTGCGACAAGAGCTCCAAGGTAGTCCATGACGTGTTTCAGGGTGCGGTTCAAGGGGTTCAGCAAACCCTGCGAGGCGGAGATGAGGGGAACGCCATCCACATCCCGGATGGAGGCCGAGAAGGTGGTGAGCATGTACATGTCCGGGATGTAATGCACGCACCTGACGCGCATCTCCACAAGGTCCAGAAGGCGGGCCAGCAGTTTGCGAGAGGCAGTGGAGATGGCCACGACTACCTCTTCCACCCCAAACTGTCTCTGAAACCTCTCAAAGTCCTTGAGCTTCCCCAGGACGGGGAGCCCCGCCACCGTCGTCCCCTGCTTGTCGTCATCGTCGTCCAGAAAACCCACGATCACGCAGCCCATGAAGGGGTGGGAGGCCACCTTCCGCGCGTACAGCTCCCCCGTCTTGCCCGCACCTATGACCAGCATGGGGGTCCTCAGGAGGCCCAGCGCAACGGCGGCGCGGCGCAGCACATAGCGCGCCAGCAGACAGAGAGGGACGAAGAGCAGGAAGGAGGCATAGAGGATGAGGCGGGAGAGGGTCAGCTTGAGGGAGAAGGTATAAGTCACCAGGATGAGCAGGGCAATGATGGAGGAACGTAGCACCGCCTTCATCTCGTCCCAGAACATCCAGTTCCGGAAGTAGTAGAGGGAGTTGAAGAGAAAGATCACAAAGATCAGGGAGCAAAGGAAAACCCGCCTCTCCGGCCAGAAGCCGGAGGGCGAGCCCCTGAGATAGGTGAAGAAAGTCAGGCAGAAGCTGTAGATAAAGATGTCCAGCGCAGCCTGCAGGACAGCCAGAAAGGGTTTTTTGAGCAAGACCAGAGTCGGAGGGAAAGCGGCATCTCCACCGACAGCAGAGTTTTTTTTCACCGTTTTCTCCTTCCTTAAGGCGTACCCGCAAGAGGCCGTTTCATCACGACAAAAAACACGTTGGGATCAAAGGACGTCCGGACGGCGAAGATGTTCACAATCTCCCAGCCCTCGCCCCCGTAGCCGTTCAAAAGGCCTTCTATCTCCCGAATGTCCGCCTGGGGGTTCTTCTTTTTCTGCAGGGCAGTGAGAGACCCCAGCTTCACCATCTTGTACTCGTAGCGCGTCAATGTCTCCGCCTGGGCCGGGAGGGGCGCAAACGCCAGACTTGCAGCCAGTGTCAGAGTAAAAAAAGCTTTTTTCAGCATCGTTCCCTCTCCATCACTTCAGGATGACGCCCACTGCAAGGGCCACCTTGTAGATGATGTCTATCGTGTCCCTGAAGGAGGTGAAGGACTGCCGGTCGGAGTATTTCACGGGTGCGACGATGGTGTCCCCGGGCTCCAGGGTCGCGGACAGGCCTTTGGGGGCTCTCCAGCGCTTGTCCGAGAGCATGCCCGTGTTCCGCGTCAGGCGGATGACAGTGCCGTCACTCTTTAAAAGGTAGACCATCCGCTTGTGGGCGGAGCGCAGATAGCCACCCGCCACGTTGATGTAGTCGTTGACCCCCATCCTGGGGACGTAGGCGTGGGAGGAGGTCGTGTAGACGGCCCCCATCACGTTAATCACTGAGGAGACCTCGGGGACAAACAAAGCGTCTCCGTCCTCCAGCTCAAAATCCCACGGGGTCCCCTTAAGGAGGTCCGGGACGTCAAGCTTGACGATGACCCGCCCCATGATGTCCACCTCTCTCAATCGGGAGATGAGAGCCAGACGCTGTTTGCGCTCAGCCTCAAAGGCATCCTTGTTCACATTTTCTCCGGAACTCGCAAAATCCGTGCTCGCATCCAGAAGATCCTTCTCCATCTGGTCCGCCATGCGGTTCAGGGCGACGCGTTGTTCCTCAGCCACTGCCTTACGCGTGAATATAGCGCCCTTCAGGCTGGCCCGGGAGGTGAACCCTTCCACCCGCCTCAGGAGGTCCGACAGACGCTCACCCTTGACGATGGCGTAGGAGCCGGGGCGCATCACCTCGCCCTTCACTTTGACCACCCGCTGAGCCTCCCAGTCGGGGATGATGTGCACCAGCAGGTAGTCTCCGCGCTCCAGCCGCAGGTTCTGAGAGTCGTCTCCCTCCAGAGCAGCCTTGAGGTTCACCTCAAAACGCTGCGTGAGAGGACCCTGAAGGGTCGGAGTGACGCGAGTCAGCTCAAGCCGGTCGGAAGCCGTGGGCATAAGTCCTCCGGCCTGAGAGATGATGTCCGAGATGCGGGTGTGGCCAGGCTTGACACCATAGACACCCGGACGCCCGACCGGGCCGCTGAGGTGCACCACAGTGGGGACGTCCACAACGGGGAAAAGGCGCAGCACGTCCCCATTTGACAGAAGCGTGCGGCCCAGGCCTGAGACATCCCCCTCAAAGACCACGCGGTAACGCTGCCCTTCCACCTTATAGTACTGAACACGGCCCTTGAAGGCCTGGAAGGAAAGCCCCCCCGCCAGGTTCAGGATATCCTCGACGGTCGTGTCCCCCTTCAGCTCGTAAACACCCGGGCGCTGAATTTCGCCGATCAGGGCCACCAGAGGGCCCGAGGGCGGGACAAAGACGACGTCCTCAGGCAGCAGCCGGACGTCGTTGCTCTTGTCCCCCTTCAGCAGGAGGTCGTACATGTCGAAGACCCGAATCGTCTTGCCACCCCTCTTCAGCTCGACCCGTCTCAGGGAGCCGGAGTCCGAGGGGCCGCCTGAGGCAATGAGGGCGTTCACCAGGGTGGAGAAGGAGGAGATGGTGTAAGCTCCGGGCTGCTTGACATCACCCGTCACGTAGACCGTGAGGGAACGCAGGCCCCCGGTCGACAGGTTCATGCTGTAATCTGTAAAGTAACGGTCAAACTGAGCCTTAAGGACCCTCTTGGCCTCTTCAAGGGTGTAGCCGGCCAGCCGTACCGCCCCGATGTGAGGGACGACGGCCATGCCGTCGCGATTGATGGTAACGTTAAAGGCCTCCTCCACCATCCCCCAGAGGGTGATGACCAGTTCATCGTCCGGCCCCAGAAGGTAGCCGGAGGTCACAGGTACGGACTCCAGCGGGGCATAGGAGGAAGGTTGCCTGAAAAAAGACATGCCGTAACGAGGAAGCCGTCGCATCAACTCGCCCATGCTGTTTGCCGTCTCCGGCTCGTCCAGCAGCATCTGTTCAAGATAGTATTCTATTTCCTGCTCGGAGAGCGGAGGTGCCGGAGGAGGCTCAAAGGCCGGAGGTGTTGGATAAGGGGTCTGGGTCTGCTGGGTCTGGGCTCCCTGGACCTGAGGGACTTGAGGCCAGGTCTGAACTCCCTGACCTTGAACCCCTTGATTCTGAGGTTTTCGGAGCTGGGGTTGAGGCTGGCTCCGATTCTGAGTCTGAGGCCAAGAGCCCTGGGCTTCCGCGCTCCAGGCAGGTGCGCAGAAACAGCTCCAGATGAAGCAGATAAAACAAAAAAGGAAGAGGCTCCCTCTTGAGAGAGCCTTCCTCCGGGTTTTTTCATGAATCTTTCTCTGCATCATGGACACAGATAACCCCCCCTGTCCGTCTCCTGAAAAACCGCTTTCAGCGGAAATTTTAGACATGAAAGAAAGTCTTTTCTTCTATAATAGAAATCTTTCTTTTGAAATTCTATCATATCATGCTCCTAAATGTCCACAAAAAACGCCTCTACGGCTTCAGCTCCGTGTCGTACAATAAAGAGGACGTGCAAAGAGTCTCATTGAGGCGAGGGAGTGCGATGGATTTTCTGTTAGCGGTGTTCCTGTTTATTGCGGGGCTGGGCCTTGCCCTTTTCAAGGGCTGGGCCCTGGCCTGGCCTCTGTTGGGAGGGATTGCCTGCTTTGCTACTGTGGCTCTGCGCCGGGGGCTTCCCCTGCGCGAGGTGTTCCGGGCGATGTTGCAGGGCACGGCCAGGGTGAGCGTGGTGCTGCGGCTACTGGTCCTGGTCGGCCTCCTCACGGGAAGCTGGCGCGCCTGCGGGACCGTCGCCTACTTCGTCTTCCACGGGGTCTCAGTGCTGCAACCGCATTCATTTGTCCTCTTTGCCTTTCTTTTGAGTTCTGCAGCCTCCTTCATTTTGGGGAGCAGCTTTGGCGCAACCGGGACCATTGGAGTGGTCCTTATGACTCTGGCCCACAAGGGAGGCGTGCCGCCTGAGATAGCGGCAGGAGCTATCCTCTCGGGCATCTACTTCGGGGACCGAAGCTCCCCTGTCTCCTCCTGCGCTGCCCTCGTCGCCGCTCTGGCAAACACGCCCCTGCACGACCACGTTCGCGCCATGCTGCGCGGCGCCCTTCTGCCCTTTTTGTTGGCTGGGGCGCTTTATGGCCTTGTGTCCCTGTTCTGGCCCTTGGGCGGCAGCGTCTCCCACTCGCTCTCCGACTTGCCCCAGCTCTTCAACCTGAGCTGGCCGGCGGCTGCGCCTGCGGTCCTCGTCTTGTTTCTGGCCCTCATGCGCGTCTCCGTCCCACTTTCCATTAGCCTCAGCACCGTCATGGCCGGGGTCCTGGCCATGACCATCCAGGGGCTCTCATCGGGTGAGCTCATCAGGGCTCTCATCCTGGGCTATCACCCTAAAGTCATGGAAGGGACAGCCATCCTGATGGCCGGAGGAGGGCTTATCTCCATGAGTAAAGCTCTGATTACGGTTTCCCTGGCTTCCGGGCTCTCGGGCATCTTAAAGACCGCCGGCCTGCTGCGCGAGCTTCAGGGCTTTCTTCTCCGTGTCTCCAAACGCCTGTCCCTGTTTCAGACCACCCTGGCGACCAGCTTCTTTGCCTCTATTTTCAGCGGTAGCCAGACTTTGACGATCGTTCTGACCCACCAGCTTGTGGGCCCACTCTACGAGGAGCCCAGGCGCCTGGCACTGGACCTGTCCGACGCCGCTGCCCTTTTGCCGGACCTCATCCCCTGGAACCTTGCCCTGATGGGACCCCTTGCCATGCTCTCCGTGGACGCCAAGGCCGTCCTGTGGCTTTATTTTCCGACCCTGCTCATCCTTGTGCGTCTGCTGGGCGACAGGCGTAAAAAAGGCGCGAGGGTCTGAGAGGCTCCGCGGAGCTTTTCAGACCCTCGTCTATACAGGTTGAAACTGTGTTCTTCAGGGGGTCGGCAAAACCGGAGCCGCCTGAACGGGGACTGCATGTGACCTGTTACTGAGCAACAGGAGCCGTCCTGACCTGTAGACGTCGCTGACCGACTCGGGCAGAGGGGAAGAGAGAGGTTGGTCTCTGTCAATCAGAAGGTACACCCGAGCCGTCTCCTTCCACAGGCGGTGCAGCTCCGGATCCCCGAGAGAGCGCTGTCCCTGAATGTCCGGCAGAGGAGCAGCTGCTGTCAGGACAGAGTCGTGAGCCGTGTAAAAGAAGAGGGACGGGCGGTTCATGGCATACTGAACGACGACTTCGCCCTTTTTGAGCTCACCCCTGAGGTAAAGCCCCACGGACCGCAGCGAGGTCGCTTCGGCCACCAGGTCAAACGCCCCGGCCAGAGGCAGGAGGCTGAGCAGCGCGATCAGCCCCGTGTGCCGCCACAGCTTGACAAGCTGCTTCGTTCTGGCGTAATACCAGGAGGCAAAGAGAAACAGCAGAGAGAAGAATACCCAGACCAGGAGCGAGGAGAAAGCCACACCAAGCTCCGGATAGAGCGAGAAGAGGAGAGGCAGACCGCCCGCCAGCAGGAACGTCGTCAGGAGCAGGTTCAGGGCTGTCGCTCTCTGAGCCCCTTCAACGGTGTTCCGGGTGACCGACTCGTCCATATACAGCGCGGTCAGGACGGCCAATGACGGCAGACAGGCAGTGAGAGCCAGAGCGTCCTCCGAGAGAAGGGCTGAGAACGCAAAGACCGTTGTCCAGAGGAGCAGGAACAAGCGCGGCCCCTCTGGATTGAGCAGATCGTCCATCGAGCGGGGGCAGGCTGAGACAAAGGCCTGCAGAAGGTAGCCGCACCAGGGAAAGAACCCTGTCATCATGACGGGGAGGAATGGTAAAAGGGTGGTGGACGAGGGCAGGTAGCCCAAAAGAGAGAGCATGACCGGGTTTTTGACCTTGAGCAGGAGCAGGTACCCCAGGCCGATGCCTGCAGTGATGAAGAGCCCTGGCCGATTGAGCAGAAAGGGCAGCACCGAGTCAGGGTCGTCTACAAGCTGCGAGTAGAGGAACAGGGTGAGCCAGGGCAGCAGAAAACCGGCGGGCCCGTAAACGACCAGAGCCAGTATCGCGCCCGCATGGGCGAGGGGGCGGAAACGCGGATCACCCCTTCCCCGCACGAAGCCCGTCAGAGCAAGGCCCATGAGAGCGGCATAGAGGGTGTGGACGGAGGAGAGCTGAGAGGGCAGAAAACTCAACAGGGTCGTGCCTGAGACCAGCGCCGCATAATAGGCTGCCCTCCTCCCTTCAGGACGGGCCATGACGGCGGCAGCTACAGCTATGAGCAGCGCGGCGCAGGCTGGAAAGAAGCGGGTCGCAAACTCACTCCACCCAAAAGCACATAACGACAGGGCGTTCAGCCACCAGAAGCCCAGGGTCGAGCCGGCAAACGGAAGTTCGCCGGCCATCGGGTAAAAGGGCTCTCCCCGAGAAGCCATGTTGAGGGAAACCGAAGCGTTGAGCCCCTCCAGAGGGTCAAACAGCCCATGATCACCCACCCCTCTGAAATAAAGGTAGCAGAGGGCACAGAAGAGCAGCAGAAACTTTTTGTGTCTGGAAACAGACGGACGCAACGGCATCACCCGGTATCTTTTTTTATCTTTGCTGTCAAGGAAGAGGGCAGCGAACGGAAGAGGTGTTTTCGGCAGGCGTCCTTTCCCTTTTTCCACAGCTCTTCAGAACGTCATATCGACCTGCTCCAAGCTGTCGGGCTGGCCACACCCTTGCATTATATCCCATCATCTCATCATGGACTAAAACGAACGGACGAGGGGCCCCTTTGAGGCCCCTCGTCCGTTCCAGACTTCCAAAAAATCTTTATGCGCGGGAAAAACCGTGGTTTAAGGGCATCAGCCCTGAATTTCCTTTGAATAAAGAGTGGGGAGGGGAGACCCCATCCACTTTGAAGCCTTCAGCTCGTCGCGCCCACCTTAGTGCCGGATCAGCCGCACCCTGGCAGCTCTCGCGCGATCCCTCAAAAACAACACGCTGCCGGAGACGGTTCCGTCTTCGTCACACCTGGCAGGGATAAACGAGCCCTCCGGGGTCAGCCACTGGGGCTTGCCCTCGGAGTAAATCAGTTTTGTCGCTCCATAGACCATTGCATCACCTCCTTACACCAAAACATCAAATAGCCACCCTTTTCGCGTCCGCTTTCTCCAGAGGAGCCGCTTCGGACGCAGACGCACAGGTAGGATCATAAAAGGCCGGGGGTAAAAAGTCAACAGCATAAAGGCTGCTATCGGTCAGAGCGGCTGCCGTTCGGAGCACACTCCCAAAAAGCAGGGGGAAAAGCCCTGAGGCCTCTCCCCTGTCTTTTCTCCTCTTCAAAATTTCAAAACCTGAAGGAAGTGGGGGAAGGCCTTAGGAGGTTCAGGCGTTTGAGACGGCCTCCGTCACGATGCTTCGGGCCTCATCCTGAATCTTCCTCAGATGCTCCTCATCCTTAAAACTCTCGGCGTAGATCTTGTAGAGGTCCTCCGTGCCCGACGGGCGCGCGGCAAACCAGCCATTTTCAGTGGTTACCTTCAGGCCTCCGATGGGGGCACCGTTGCCTGGTGCGCAGGTCAGACGCGCGGTTATTTTCTCTCCCGCCATAGAGTCCGCCTTGACCGCCTCGGGCGACAGCTTGGAGAGCGCCGACTTCTGAGCGGGCGTGGCTGGGGCGTCAATGCGGGCGTAGAAGGGCTTCCCGTACTTGGCAGTCAGCTCCTCATAATGCTGGGAGGGGTTCTTTCCCGTCAGGGCAGTTATCTCCGCAGCCAGCAGGTCCATGATGATGCCGTCCTTGTCCGTGGTCCAGACGGTGCCGTCGCGGCGGAGGAATGAGGCGCCGGCGCTCTCCTCCCCTCCAAAGCCCATCGAGCCGTCGAGCAGACCGTCGACAAACCATTTAAAGCCCACGGGCACCTCGCAGAGCCTGCGCCCTATGCCTGCCGTCACCCGGTCAATGATGGAGCTGGAGACCAGGGTCTTGCCCACTGCAACCTCTGGACGCCAGGCGGTACGTGTGGTAAAGAGGTGCTGCACGGAGACCGCAAGGTAGGCGTTGGGGTTCATCAGGCCCTCAGGCGTGACGATGCCATGGCGGTCATAGTCGGTGTCATTGCCGAAAGCGATGTCAAAACGATCCTTCAGTCCCACGAGATTGGCCATGGCCCAGGGGGAGGAGCAATCCATACGGATCTTGCCGTCGTGGTCGGGCGGCATGAAGGAGAAAGTGGGGTCTATCTTGCGGTTGACCACCTCAAGGTTCTTCAGCCCGTAGAGGTCGGCTATCGGGTCCCAGTAGAAGATACCGGACCCGCTCATCGGATCCACGCCGATGCGGAGGTCCGAGGCTGCGATGGCGTCCATTTCCAACACGTCGGACAGAGCGCTGACGTAGGGCATGACGTAGTCGTAAAAGACCGTCGTGTCCATCTTGACGGCGCGCTCAAAGGGAATGCGTTTCACGCGCTCCACGCCCTCGCGGATCAGTTCGTTGGCACGGTTCTGTATCTGCGAGGTTATCTCAGGCGAAGCGGGGCCGCCGCTTGGAGGGTCGTACTTGATGCCCCCGTCCTCAGGCGGGTTGTGAGAGGGGGTGATCACGAGCCCATCGGCCTGGCCTGACGCGCCCTTCTCCCGGTTGTAAGCCAGTATAGCCCGCGAGACGACCGGAGTGGGGGTGGGGGTGAAACCCTCCTGAAGGATATGGGTCACGCCCTGAGCCGCCAGAACCTCCACGCAGGTCCGCAGAGCGGGCTCGGAGAGCGCGTGGGTATCCGCCCCGATGTAGAGGGGGCCCGTGACGCCCGCCTCCCTGCGCTGTTCGACCGTTGCCTGAGTGATGGCGATGATATGGGCCTCGTTGAAGCTGTTGGAGGTGGAAGAGCCCCTGTGCCCCGAGGTCCCAAAGGCCACCTTGTGCCGGCTCTCGTCCGGATCCGGCCTTCGGGTGTAGTAATCGCTGATGAGACTGGGGATGTTGACCGGCCTGCGGCCGGTTCCCCTGGACAAATTCGTTGCCATGACAAAAGCACCTCCCTGATTTGATCCTGTTCCGCTTCCCAGGCGACTCCTGAGCTACGACCCGGGCCATTGGATTCGGACAAAGTCTGTCAGGTGTCCCATTTTCCGTCTGGCCCCTGAGCTCCGGCCCCCTCGTTCAGGGCCGGAGGCAGCCGCCCTGGGACAGGTTTTTCAGTCCGGCTCGTGAGCCGAATGACCCGAGGTGTCCCAGAAAGTGACGCCTCTCCGGCTGCCCTCATAAAAATCCAGGATCACCCGAAGCTCCGGCGCAAGCGACTCCTTTTCAGCCAGGGCCTCCTTCAACGACTGTGAGAAGAGAACATCCTTTCGGTAGAGCCTCCTGTAAAAGTTCAGGATATCCCTTCGCATCGCGGCAGAGAAGCCGGCGCGCCGGAGCCCGACGGAGTTCAGGCCCTTGAGACGCAGAGGGTCGCCTGAGGCCAGGGTATAGGGTGGCACGTCCTTTATGACGCGATAAAGCCCCCCGATCATGCAATAACTTCCAACGCGGGTAAACTGGTGCGCCCCCGACATACCCCCAAAGACCGTGTGGCTGCCTACCGTGACATATCCGGCCAGCGGCACGTTGTTGGTCAGCGTCACCTCGTCCCCCAATCTCACGTTATGGGCCAGATGTACCCCGGCCATCAAAAAACAGCGATCCCCGACGACTGTCTCGCCTCCCTCGCCGGTGCCCCGGTTGATGGTGACGTTCTCGCGGATGATGTTCCCGTCGCCGATGTGGAGCCAGGTCTCCTCGCCCTTGTAGGAGCGGTCCTGAGGGGCTCCCCCCAGGACGGTGTTCTCATGGACGCAACAGTCCGACCCCAGGGTCACAAAGTCGTGGACTCGGACAAAAGCTTCAAGTCGGGAGCCCGCTCCGATGCAGACCCTGGAGCCTACCACACAGTAAGGGCCGACGACAACCCCTTCAGCCAGCTCCGCACCGTCAGCCACCTGTGCGGAGGGATGGACAAGCACGCTCATCGACCCTCATTCCTCGCTCTCAGGGGCTTTTTTGTCATTTTTGTCAGCTTTGTCCAGGGAGTTCCCCACCATGAACATGAACTCACATTCCGCCACAATCTCATCGTCCACGTAGGCCTTCACCTTCGTCTTGCCGATAGGTCCCCTCAGGCGCGTCAGCTCCGCTCGCGTCAGCAGCTGGTCACCGGGCCGGACCGGCTTGCGGAAGCGCGCACCGTCCACCCCGGCCAGAAAAGCTATCTTCCCGCCCAGATCCTTGCCCAGACGCACGGAGACCATGATAGAGGCCACCTGCCCCATAGACTCCAGGATCATGACGCCCGGCATGACCGGGTCGCCCGGAAAATGCCCCTGAAAGAAAGGCTCGTTGATCGTCACGTTTTTGTACCCCACGACGTGATCTTCGCTGTACTCCAGGATGCGGTCCACCATCAGGAAGGGGTACCGTTGCTTCAACATCCCCATGATATCGGTGATATCCATAAATTCCATGACTCGGAAAACCTCCTCGGCTTGGTGCAGCTTTATGATGAATGGCCGGATGGCCCCGCAAGAGCCTTAAGGCGCTCCGCCAGGCGCAGATGCAGTGAGTGCCCGCCCCGGACAGCCACGACATGAGCGTTCAAAGGACGCCCCAGGACAGCCAGATCGCCGATGAGGTCCAGAACCTTGTGCCGGACAAACTCGTCAGACCAGCGCAGGCCTCCCTTGGCCCGAACGCCGTCCTCGCCCACCAGAATAGCGTTCTCTGAAGTCCCTCCCAGAGCCATGCCCTGCTCCCGCAAGGTCTCCAGTTCGGAGGCCTTGGCAAAGGTCCGGGCCGGAGCAATCTCTTTGAGGAAACACTCCGCTCCCCCCTTAAAGTCAAAGATCTGGCTTCCGATGAAGGGGGAATCGTAGCTCACAACACAGGTCAAAGCCAGGTTTGAGGCGGGGAAGGCCGCGACAAAGCGCTCCGTGTCCCCCACCTTGACTGCAAAGGGCAGGTCCAGGGGAGCAGGGCCATGCGCCTGCTCTGAGCATTCAAAGATCTGTTCCGCCGCCTCCAGCGCGCAGCCATCCAAGGCCGGCATCTCGGGCCCTTCGACCCGGATGGAGGCGCACCAGACCCCTGTGCCAGCCAGAGCTGCCAGGACGTGCTCACAGGTGCGGATCCGCGTCCCATCAGGGAAGATGCAGTCCGAACCCCTCCCGTCCCCTGCAAGAGCTAGCAGATACAGGGGTATGTCGGGCCCCCCGCCCGCGGAGAGAGAGAGCCCGGTCTCGGAGGGCTCGATGACGCAGGAACAATCGGCCCCCGAATGCAGGCCTCTGCCGGAGAGGACGACGGGACGGGTGAGGCGGCGAAACCGCTTCACGCTCAGCTCTCCTTTCCGTCCGAGGAAGCCAGGAGCCGCTCAAGGCGGCGCAATCGCTTGAAGAGATCGGGCAGCTCCAGGGTCAGCATCTGAGCCCGCTTAGCTGCCATGTGAGGACGCGCAGGGAACCCAGACATGATCGCACCGGACGGGACGTCATTGGTCGCCCCGGTGCGGGCCGCCAGAACCGCGCCCTGTCCTATCCTCACGTGGTCGGTGACCCCGACCTGCACCGAGAGTGTCACCCCATCCTCCAGGACGGAGCTGCCCGCAAGGCCGGTCATGGCGCAGATGATGCAGTTACGGCCGATTTTTACGTTATGGCCTATCTGCACATGGTTGTCTATCTTTGTGCCGCTGCCTACCTCGGTGTTCCCGATGGTCCCCCGGTCCACGGTGGTGCAGGTCCCAATCTCAACGAAGTCGCCCACCAGCACGGAACCCACCTGAGGGATCTTGACGGGCCCCTCGGGCGAGGGAAGGAAGCCGAACCCGTCGCAGCCCAGGACGCAGCCCGCGTGCAGAAGACAGTTTTTTCCCACCTTTACGCCGTCCATGAGGACCGCATGAGGCTCCAGCACCGTGCCGGCCCCGACAAAGGCCTCGGCACCAACAAAAACTCCGGCGACAAGACGCGCGCCGGCTTCAATGACAGCCCCAGCCTCCACCACACAGCCGGGGCCCACCCAGGCGTCAGGCGAAACCTGAGCCTCTGCGGATACCGTGGCGCTCGGGTGAACGCCCTTCAGCTCAGGCGGCGGAGGAAGAAAAAGCGACAGGAGCTCCGGCAGGGTCGCACGCGGCTCTTCAGCGACCAGGCCGGACCTCATCCCCTTGAAGGCACTGCGGTGCGCCAGAATCGGGAGCCGCTCCGGCATCCCTTCAAGCTTGCCCTCATCCCACAGGACGCACAGCGCGTCCTCTCCGCAGGTACCGGCGTCCTCAGGCGACGTCACGGAGCGAACCGTCCGGGTTCCATCGCCGACAAGCTCCAGGTTCAGTTTCTGAGCCAGTTCCAAAAGAGTGAATGTCGTCATGAAAAGACCTCACAAGGTTGAGATGAAAACGTACAGGAGCGCCGGTCAGAACGTCCGACTGCCCCAGGGGTTTGCTAAAGCGACAGGACGCCTCTCAGGCCCACCCGATCCTGGTCCGAGCCCTTCTGTTTCTTGTAGTAAAGCTCCAGAGACACGTGTTCGGTGAAACGATAACCAAGAGCGCCCTCATGCCCCCAGTCGGGCCCCCAGCGCCACCAGAGGTAAGGCCGCTTCAGGCGGCAGGCGTCCCATTGAAGGCGATAAAAGAGCTCGGAGCCGGGCCATTCAAGCTCCGCACCGACCCGAAGCTCACCGAAGAACAGGAAACGCGCTCCCAGCCGTCTTAGCAGGGAGAAGTCATCAAGCTCCGCTACTGCCTCCCCGTAGAGCTCCAGGTCAAGGCCCGTGATATGCCTCGTGTTCCAGCCCAGAGTCAGACCCAGCTCGGGATAGCTCCCTCTCATCCCCGCTGTGGCAGCCAGCCAGACTCTGAAGAGGAATCGCTCGCTGTCCACTGAGGCGAAGGCGCTGGAGACCTGACCGGGCGTGAAGGAGACCTTCGCCTTAGCCCGCACGTTCGACACCGTGTGGCGCTCGCTCAGAAAGTCCTGAGCCAGAGCCTCGATGTCACCCTTATGGCGGGCCACCCACGGAACCGGGAGCCCGATGATGGGCGAGAGGCCGGGGGCCAGCTTGGCCGCGAGGTCCGACTGCAGCATGACGGGTAGAGTGCCCGAGTATAGAGTCGGGGTCACGGCAAGGACGAGAGGCGGATTAGGCCGGAAGGACAGGCAGAGCGTATTTCTGTCGTCTGAAAGGCGAATTTGCAGAGCAATCCCCCAACCGGGCAGCCGCCCCTCAACATGCTTGCTGATCTCGCCCCTCAGGGCGGAGTCCGCCCAGGAGAGCCCTTCAAGAGGTAGGGACTGCACCAGCTCCCGTAGCTCCTCGTCCAACCCTCGGACGTCGTGCTCAAACCAGAGGTCCACGGGCGATCGGAGATCCGGGAGCTCCAGAGCCACGTCCCAATCGTGCTTTGTGAGGGGTGAGAGGGTGACGCACGGTCCCTCCCGTCCGGCGACCACGGTCACGCTATAGCCTGAGAGGAGGCGCTCTGCCACCAGCTGGAGGGTCTTCAGACGATCCACGTCCGGAGAGTCCGGGATCTCCTCCCAGACTGCCTCCAGGCTCCGGAGGGGCCCGGGAGCCAGCCAATCGGGCAGCCCCTCCAGCTCCAGCGCAGAGCAGGGGAGCACATTTAAAAAAAGGGCCGCAGCTCCCAAGACAATCGCCGCAGCCCTGAGTTTTTCAGCCGGAGCTTTTCGGCGCCTCCGTCTAGAACATCTCTCCAAAGCCAAAGTATGTCCTGTCCTCGTCGCCGCCCGTGGCATAGTCCAGGCGGAGCTGGCCCATCGGGGTCTTCACCCGCAGCCCGATGCCATAGTTATCCTTCAGGTTGCCCCAATCCAGGCTCCCCGAGGCGTGTCCTACGTCGTAGAAGCCGACGAGAGAGAAATTCTGCTGGACAGGTACGCGCAACTCAAAGTTGCCCAGGATGACGTTGCTACCCTCAAAGGAACGGCTGTGATAGCCGCGAAGGCTGTTGATGCCCCCCAGGCTGTAGCGGGCAAAGGCAGGGAGCTCGTCTTTCGTGGAAGAGCCGATGCGGATACGAGCCGCGAAAAGGATAGGGGAGTCTTCCGTCCACATGTTATCCACGTCCACCAGACCGTCGATAAATTGGTTCAGCGGGTAATAATAGCGGAACTGCGTCCAGTATTTCAGGTACTGGAAGTCACTGCCCAGGGCCTCCAGGGCCTGTTCGAGGTAAGTCTCCCAAACGTAGCCCTTGGGGTAGGGCAGGTAGGGGTCCCTCCGATCCAGGGTGAACTGGAGCTCGGCCGACACGTTAGTCCCGCTCCACTTCATCAGGTCGTCGTGGTAGCCGGGGATGGCGTTGTGCAGGTTTTTGTATTTCACGTCCAGATAGCGCAGGGTGAAGAACCAGCTCCATTCCTCGTCTCGTCCGAATTTCCTGCCCAGCCCCGCGTAGGCGGATAGAGCCTTTTCGTCGTACTCAAACTGCTTTTTCCCCTGATAGTGATAAAAGCGATCTTCATAGTTCCACTTGCTGACCCCAATCCTCCAGGCGAAGGTATCCTTGTCCATGTAAGGGCTGGAAATATTGCCCCAGTATCGGGCCTCATCACCCTCCTCAAAGCCCACCTCAAAGTTATAGCCTAGCCCGGAGAGGTTTGTGTCGCCGTAGGTGAGCCCGCCGCTGAACCCGCTCTCGGTCCCGTAAGCCAGGTTCAGGCCGATGGAGGCCGTCTTCTTCTCCTTGACTGTGAGGATGAGGTCCACCACGTCGTCCTGACCATCGGGGGTGTCAAACCCGACGTTGACGTCCTCAAAGTAGCCCATGGCCTGGAGTTTCCCCAGGTGGTGACGGAAGTGTACCACGTTGAAGAGGTCGCCCTTCTTCAGCTTGATCTCGCGGCGGATGACGTGGGTCTTCGTCTTCTTGTTGCCCTGGATGATGACCTCGCCCACCCTGGGCTCAAGGATGTAGATGTTGATATCCCCGTCATCCACCCTCACATCGGCGATGCGTACCATCACGTAACCGTCCTTGTGGTAGCGCTCCTGGATGCGGTCAAGGTCGTTGCGGAAAAAAGCCCGGTTGAAGACCGTGCCGACCTGAGAGAAGACCTCCTTCATCAAGGTCTCGCTCTTATAGATGGTGTTGCCCGTAAAGGTGATGGTGTTGATGACCGGGTTCTCCCGCACGGAATAGGTAACCGCCACGCCGGTGGCTTCGGGGCGCAGCTCTACGTCCACGAAGGAGAAGAAGCCCTGGTTGTAGATGGCTTCGATATCCTTCTGAAGGATATCGCGCTCCAGAGGAGAGCCCGGCTCCGTCTCCACAACCCCCAGGATGTACTCCGACGTGATTCGCTCGTTGCCCGTGACCCCGACGGAAAGAACTGTCGGTGCCTCAGAGGCAAGGGCCGCAGAACAGGTAAGCATCACTGCGCACAACAGAACACCCACACACATATTTTTCATGCTCCTCATCGCGGCGCTGTTCCCGTTCGGAATCAAAGGCCACCTCTCCCTTCAGTTCGTTCCCAAACTCTCTTTTTTGAAGATGCGCCTGAGAGGCGCAATACGGTCGGTTCACTTACGCTTAAAATAAAAAACCAAAGTGATTAAGGCTAAATCCACTTAATACTTAATTAAGAGGTTCCAATCAGCGGAGTTTCCCTTAAGGGTTTTCCAACCCTTATTTTTCAATCTTAATCTTAATGGCCGGCTCCTCATTTTTCAAGGCCCGGGACCCCGTCTGAAGCAGCGAAAAAATGTGGTCGTACGGCACCGTTTTTTCTGGCTCCGGCTGCGGAGATAAGGGCTGAGCCGTAGTGACGCTTTTTTTCATTGCCTTCGCTCCGGAAAGGGCAGAGACAGCAGTCCTCCTCCCGCTCTCAGCCTGCGCGACTGCCCTGACGTTCTGCCGCTTTCTCTCAGACCCTGCTCCGGGCTTGAGTGCAAGTTCAGGGGTGAGCTCATGTGGGGTCGTGGGTGCGGACTCGGAAAAATCCACCCGCGAGAACCGTTCGGCCTCCACCTCAACCTCCCTCAAGGAGGCGCTCCAGGGCTGAAGGTCCAGAGGGGGTAGAGGCTCTCCAAGCTCGCTGAAGTCGTTGCTGGGGCTCGGGGCGGACAGAGGGGAGGCTGTGAGCAACAACAACAGCAAAACAGAGCCCAACACGCCTGGCAGCCTTCTCCGAAGGCCCCTGAGGTTTCCTCTCCTTGAGAGGGTCGCCTGCCTCTGCTCCATCCTGGCCCACACGTCACGGCGCAGGTGTTCGATGTCCGCTCTCGCGCACTCAGCCTCCATCAGCGCGCCCTCCAGAGAGCCCGCTCGATATTCCTTGAGACAACGCTCCAGCCACCTCACGATGGCGGCGATGCGCCTTTCCATTCCGGACCTTTCGCCCCTCATGCCCGACAGCTTCCTTCCATGCCCGAAGGCCTCATGTTCTCGAAGCCTCGGCGGTAATTAAAGATTATACATATAATGATGATAATAACCAGCCCATGCAGAGATGTATCCCATGCTCTCCGCCTTTTGTGGTTTTTTGTAATACGGAGCGCATTCCTTTTTTCGTTCTCTCGCTCCTCAGGGGGCGGGTTCCCGGTTGAGACCCAGCCAGGCCCTGATGCGGGCCACAGCTCTGCGCCTCAACCGGTAGACATGGCTGATGTCCAGCTTCTGTTCGTCGGCCACCTCTGCCGGGCGCTTGCCCTCAAAGAAGAGCGCGGAGACCACCTCAGCCTCCCGCCCCTCCAACCTGGCGATGCAATCGGCAACGTCCAGAAATAGGGCCCTGTCGTCCTCCGGCTCCGGATCCACGACAAGCCACTCGTCCGGCACCGGAATAGGCGCACGCCCCTCGGAGCGTTCCAACAAGTTGATCATGCGGCCACGGATGCGGTGACAGGCGTAGGTGGAAAAGCACAGACCTCTCTCGGGAAGGAAGCGGTCCGTAGCCTCAATCAGCGCCACCATCCCCTCCTGGATGACGTCCTGTTTCAGGGATGGGCGCACGTGAAGACGGGAGGCCAGCCAGAACACCAAAGGGCGATAGGCAACGATGAGGCGCTCCCGCGCCTCCATGGAGCCCCCCCGGCTCAGCCGCCAGAGCTCACGCTCCTCCTCCGGGCTCAGGCGAGCCTTTTCATCTCCCGGGTCTCTTTGCCTGGCATTCGCCATCGCTTTCGCCTCCATGCGGCCCTCTTGGTCGCAACATGAATTTTTTCAGTTTACTGGCGCGCCGGAAGCCGGAAAAAGGACGCGACCTCGCCCCTCACCAGACGGGCAGAGAAGCGTCTTCGGGGGAGACGCGGAGATGCAGGTCGTCGTTGGAGAAGACGATAGCCGTCTCATGTTCGCAGATCTCCAGCCCGGTCATAGCACAGTTGTGGACCCTGAGACGCCAGACAGTGTGGGGGCTCAGACCGACCAGGAGGGCGTAGATGACCCTCATGATACCCCCGTGGGAGACGACCACGACGTGCTCAAACCCGTCCTTCTGAATGGTCTCAAGCGCCTGCCCTACCCGCTCGCTCAGGGCCTCCCAGCTCTCGCCGTCCTCGGGAGCGTTGAAAAGAGGGTCCTTTTCCCAATCGGAGAGGGCGCCTTGCTCAGCGAGGTAGGGCACAGAGAGCCCTTCCCAGATCCCGAAATTGATCTCCTCAAGGCCCTTCAGGACGACGGGCTCCAGAGCGTGAGGGGCAGCCACGGCTCGGGCAGTGTCCAGCGCCCTCGTCAGAGGGCTTGCGTACACAGCCTGAACGGGCCAGGAGGCCAGACGGCGCGCCAGCCTTTTAGCCTGGTCTTTCCCCTTCTCGTTAAGAGGAATGTCCGTCCGACCCTGAAAGAGACCCGCATCGTTCCATTCCGTGCGCCCATGACGAGCCAGGATGACCTTCTTTCTGAAATCTCTCCTGCGATCTTCTGAAGTGGGTTTCGACAAAAATCTGACCTCCCTGTGCGACGCCGACCGATGCAAACAACAAACAAGCCTTTCCGCGCTTTTACGCCGCACGTTCCAGGAAAGGCCTACCTTTTCAGGCAATTATACCATGTGGATGATGGCAAGGGATTCGCTGTCGTAAAAAACGTGCGCCCGTTTTGCTTTGGGATTTTTCATTTTTAAGCTATACTGTTTCGACACTCGGGCATCTGAAGCGGCGGCTGTCTCCCTTCAGATTTTCCCCAGCGAAGAGAATCCGGAGGCTTGAAATGAAAAAAACGTTGGCTCTCTTTCTTACCCTTCTCGCTTCGGAGACTGAGGCAAGCTTAAAACCGGCTTTCTGCGCCTGCAAAAGCGAGTACAAGCTGGGCGTCGCGCCCGGCTTTTCGACGGGACCTCGAACATGACGGCGCGGCTTCGCGTGGGCATTGTCGGTTATGGGCGAGTGGGAAAAGCTCTGGCGGAGTTGCTGGAAGCAAAACGAGCTTCCCTGGCTGCGGAGGGGCTGGAACTTACTCTGACCTGTGTTTTGACGAGCCGTGGGGGACTCTTCGCCCCCGACGGACTGGATTGTGGTCGGCTGTCTGAACTGGCGCGCCGCGGAGAACCCCTCGAAAGCGTCCACGGCTTCGACCGTTCCCTGAACTTCGAGGTGCTCCTGTCCCGAAAGGCCTTTGACCTCTTAGCCGAGTTCACCCCCACCAACCGCTTCACCGGAGAACCCGGCCTGAGCCACATCCGCTCCGCTCTCAAAAACGGCCTTCATGTGGTAACAGGAAACAAAGGTCCTTTTTTGGTCGCGTGGGATGAGCTGTTTTCTTTGGCGTCAGCTTCGACCTCGGGCCGCCCCTTGTTGCTGGGCATCGGCTGCACCGCGGGCGGGGCCCTGCCATCCCTCCTGAACGCGAGGGAAGCCCTGGCGGGCTCCGAGGTGCTTTTGGTCGAGGGCGTCCTGAATGGTACGACGAACTTTATTTTGAGCCGTATGGAGCGCGGCGCATCGTTTTCGGAAGCCTTGATCGAGGCCCAAAAGGACGGCGTCGCCGAAACCGACCCCAGCGCGGACGTGGAGGGATGGGACACGGCGGCAAAGCTCGTGATTGTGGCCAACGCAGCGATGCACACGCACCTGAGGCTTCAAGACCTTTCCGTGACCGGCATTCAAAACGTGTCGCCAGCGGAAGTCCGCCGCGCTCTGGAAGGGGGCGGCAGGCTTCGCTTGATCGGAGAGGCCCGCCGGGAGGGAAACGGCGTCCGTGCGAGTGTGGCGCCCCGGACGCTCGACGCCTCCCACCCCTTCCGATGGCTATCCGACAAAAACAAGGCCGTGCGTTACCTCTCGGACACCCTGGGAGAGCTGGTGATCCTGGGAGGGGCCTCCAGCCCCGTTTCCGCGGCCGCGTCGGCACTGCGGGATATCGTGAACGCCCGACGCTCGGGCCTGTTCTAAAGATTCTGAAACTCCATTTTTTGTGTTATATAATAGGGTGACGCTGCGAAGGGGCATCCTGTTTTTGGCGTGCCGGAAGCCTCTGTTGCAGAGGAGCCCGCTCGGGTAAAAGCCCCGGACGGAGCCATTTGAGGAAGGAGGTTGTGCCATGCACGAAAAAATCGCGCATGGGGCGCAGAAGTACGAGGAAAGAGTCGTCGGATGGCGGCGGACCATCCACGCGCATCCCGAGCTGAGCCAGGAGGAGGAAAAAACCGCGGCCCTCGTGGCCTCGGAGCTGGAAGCACTGGGGCTTGAGGTGCGTCGAGGTGTCGGAGGACATGGCGTTGTGGGGCTGCTTCGGGGAGGGAGCGACGGAAAGACCGTCGCCCTCCGGGCAGACATAGATGCCCTGCCCATGCAGGAGGAGACGGAGCTGCCTTACGCTTCTCAGGTTGAGGGCGTCATGCACGCCTGTGGGCACGACACCCACACGGCCATCCTGCTGGGGGCGGCCTGCGTGCTCTCGGAGCTGAGAGCCGAGCTCAAGGGCAACGTGAAGTTCCTCTTCCAGCCTGCGGAGGAGCTGAACCCCATCGGGGGGGCGCCCGGTATGATAGAGGACGGGGTGCTGGAGGATCCGCACGTGGACGCGCTCTTTGCCCTCCACGTGTGGCCGCTCTACGAGACCGGCCAGATCCTCACCCGGCCCGGCGCTCTGATGGGCGCCTCCGACCGCATCTATCTGACCGTCACGGGCAAGACCTCTCACGGCTCGGCCCCGCACCAGGGCGTGGACGCGATTATGATAGCCGCTCAGGTCATCAGTGGCCTTCAAAGCATCGTCGCGCGCAACATCCGCCCCCTCGACTCCGCCGTCGTCAGCCTCGGCACGATTCGGGGCGGCTACCGCTACAACGTGATAGCCGACCGGGTCGAGCTGGAGGGGACGGTACGGACCCTCGACCCCGAGACCCAGGACCTCATGCCCAAGCTCATCGAGCGGACGGCGGCCGGAATAGCCCGGGCCCTGGGTGGCGACTGCTCTCTGCGCTATGTGCGCGGTTACCCGCCCCTGCTCAACGACCCCGAACTCTTTGCCCTGACGCAGCGGCTCTCCGACTCCCTCAAGCCAAACGCCATCCTGACGGCGCCCGACCCGGACCTCGGCGGGGAAGACTTCGCTTTCTTTGCCCGTGAACGGCCCGCCCTGATGGCCTGGCTGGGCTGTCGGCCCGTGGGGCAGCCGATGGAGGAGACAGCCGTGCTGCACAACACTAAGTTTGCCCCTGACGAAAAGTGCTTCGTCACAGGAATCCGCTTCCTGGCCTCCTGCGCGGCCGGATTCCTGAACGACGAGTGACACACCCCCGCAGCGGCAAGACAGGGACAGAGAGCAGGGGGATAGGGGCAGCTCAGGAGTAACCGGGCGCGTGGAGCTCCTGACGGCATTATCCAGAACATTACCAAACCATTACTTAATGGAACACAAGTAATAAGGAGGCAATGATATGACTGATGTGGACACAAAGCAGAAGCAAGTTGTCAAACGAACTGCCTTCGAGCGGTTCATCCGGGGCGTCGAGGTAGTCGGAAACAAGTTCCCTCACCCCTTCTGGCTGTTCGTACTCCTCTCGTTCCTGGTGGTCTTCCTCTCCTGGTGGTTCGCCAAGGACGGCACGTCCGTAACCTACATGGTGGCAAAGGCCGGAGAAGCTCCAAAGGAGACGACCGTGGCCGTCACCAACCTGCTGGACTACGACTCGCTGCGCACCTTCCTGGCTGATTTCGTCAAGACCTACATGAACTTCGCCCCTCTGGGCCTGGTCCTCACCATGATGCTGGGCATCGGCATCGTGGAGCAGACCGGCATGATCTCAGCCCTGATGCGCAAGACCATCCTGGGCGCCCCACGCGCCCTGGTGACGGCAGTGGTAGCCCTCGTGGGCATCAACGCCAACCTCGCTTCGGACGCGGGCATCATCTTCACCCCCGTCATCGCGGCAGCCGTCTTCAAGGCCCTGGGCCGCAACCCATGGGTGGGCATCGCGGCCGGTTACGCCGCCGCCACCGGAGGGTTCACCGCCAACCTCTTCATCGCGGGTACGGACGCCCTATTGGCCGGCATTACCAAGTCCGCCATCGAAACCGCCCCCCACATCCCACCCGACACCCCGGTCCACCCCCTGATCAACTGGTACTTCATGATAGCCGCGACCTTTGTGCTGACCTTCCTGATGGTCTACGTCACCGAGAAGTACACCGTCAAAATGCTGGGCGACGAGGAACAGGGAAGCGACGAGGAAGAGCTGAAGAAACACGCCGTCACCCCGGCCGAAAACCGCGGGCTGTTCTTCGCCCTTGTGGCCTTTATCCTTTACGTTGCCGCTGTGACCTGGCTGACCTGGCCTCAAGGCTCGCTGTTCCGCTCACCGGACGGATCCATCCTGCCGCGCTCGCCTCTTCTGAGCAGCATTATGCCGCTTTTGTTCCTCTTCTTCTTCTTCGTGGGAAGCGCTTACGGAATAGGCGCCGGCGTCATCCGCAAGAGCGAGGATATCCCCAAACTGATGCAGAAAGGGCTTGTCGGGAGTACAGGCTTCATGGTCGTCGTCCTGCCCGCCTCGCTCTTCGTCGCGCTTTTCCGCATGAGCAAGTTTGATATCATCCTCTCCGTAAAGGGCGCGGAGGCGCTGCAGGCCCTGAACCTCGGCGGCATCCCCTTGCTCCTGCTCTTCATCCTGCTGGTGACGTTCCTCAACCTCTTCATGATGAGCGGCTCAGCCAAGTGGCTGATCCTGGCGCCCATCTTCGTCCCGATGTTCGCTCAGGTCGGCTTCTCACCCGCTCTGACTCAGGTGGCCTACCGGATAGGCGATTCCACCACCAATATCATCACGCCTCTGTCCTACTACCTGCCGGTGATCATCGGCCTGCTGGAACAGTACAAAAAGGAGAGCGACCCGGAGGTCGGCATCGGCACGGTCATCTCCATGTCCATGCCCTACACGATCTTCTATATCATCGGGTTCACCCTGCTTCTCATCGTGTGGTACCTGTTGCGGCTCCCACTCGGCCCCGGTGTCTCCGTCCTGTTGTAGGCAGTTAAAAATCCGGTATAATCACAGATTGTACGCTCCTCAGGGGTAGCTTACAATTAAGACTGTCCCCTGACTGACGCAAAGGCGCGTAGGGGGACCTTGCTCTACGTTCCCGGGAGCACAAAGCGTTCCGGGAACGTAGAGCTCAAAAATGAAAGGAGTGTTTTATGGATGCGTAAAGTTTTGTTGGTGTTGGTAACGGTTTTTCTTTTGGCAGGGGCGGCTTTTGCGGCTGACGACGTCATCAAAATCGGCGTCTACAACTGTCTGACCGGAGCCAACGCCTTCGGGGGGCAGTTGGAGCTTGAGGGCACGCAGCTGGCCCACAAGATGTACCCGGAGGTGCTGGGCAAGAAGGTTGAGCTTGTCGTCGTGGACAATAAGTCCGATAAGGTGGAGGCTGCCAACGCCGTCACCCGTCTCGTTGACCACGACAAGGTTGTGGCGATAATCGGCACCTATGGCTCCTCCCTGGCCATGGCCGGCGGCGAGGTTGCGGAAAAGGCGGGCATCCCCGTCATGGGCACCTCTTGCACCAACCCACTGGTGACCCAGGGCAAGAAGTACTACTTCCGCGCCTGCTTCATTGACCCCTACCAGGGTGCCGGAGCGGCCACCTACGCCATCAGGAACCTGGGCTTCAAAAAAGCTGCGCTCCTCATCGACGTCTCCAACGACTACAGCGTGGGACTGAGCAGCTTCTTCAAGAAGGCCTTCACCAACATGGGCGGGGAGATAGTCGCCGAACTCAAGTACCAGGGGGGCGACCAGGACTTCACCGCGCAGCTGACGGAAATAATCGCTAAGGAGCCCGACATCGTCTTCGCACCCTCTTACTTCTCCGAAGGCGCGATCATCCTGAAGCAGGCCAAGGAGCTGGGGGCGACCTTCCGCTTCATGGGTGGCGACGCGATGGACAACCCCGAGATCGTCACCCTGGGCGGTGACGCGGTGGAAGGGTTCCTGCACACGACCTTCGCCTACGATCCCTCCATGCAGGACATGAACGAAATAGCCAGCAAGTTCACCGAGCAGTGGAAAGAAGCCTTCCCCGACAAGGCTCCGAACGTCAACGCGGCCCTGGGCTACGACAGCTACATCCTGATGATTGACGCCATCCAGCGCGCGGGCAGCGCCGAGCCCGATAAGATCCGCGACGCACTGGAGCAGACCAAAGACGTCCCCACCGTCACGGGCATGACCACGATGAACGAGACCCACGACGCAGAGAAAGAGATGGGCATCGTCGAGATCAAGGACGGCAAGAAGGTCTTCCTCGGCACGATCAAGCCGGAGCTTTAAGCCAAGGCCATAAGCGGCCAAGAGCCATGAAAACCGCCTGAGGTTTCTCAGACAAACGGTTTTCCGGGAGCTGTACCTTCCGGGGCTGTGCATTTTGTGCACGGCCCCTCTTTTTTATGCCCTTCGCCTGAAAAGTGGGGCGTGGAAAAAACTTCCCCTTGGGCGACAGTTGGACTTGAAAACAGAGAGAGTTTTGTATTATCATGCAAAGGTCGCGTGGGTGCACCCCGGTTCACCTCCTTGAGCCGGGGTGGCCCTGTGGGTTTTTGTTATGACAGCTCGTATCGACATAAAGGAGATGCTGGATAGATGCTTGAAGCGACAAGGAAATCGGACCCCGAACTTTACGGAATTGTCCTTGAGGAGCTGGAGCGCCAGAAACACAACATCGAGATGATCGCCTCCGAGAGCACGGCCTGTGAGGAGCTTTTGGAGCTCTCCGGTTGCGTGTTCACCAACAAGACCACCGAAGGGTATCCCGGCGCACGCTTCCAGGCCGGCTCTCAGATTGCGGACAAGATGGAGCGGCTGGGCATTGAGCGCGCCAAGGCCCTTTACGGCGCCGAGCACGCCAACCTCCAGCCCTACTCCGGTTCCTCCGCCAACTATGGGGTCTACGCCTCCGTCCTCACGCCCGGCGACTGCGTGCTGGGCATGAAGCTGGACCACGGCGGGCACCTGACCCACGGCTCACCGGCGAACTTCATGAGCAAGGTCTACCGGTTCGTCTCCTACGGACTGAACAGGGACACGGAGCTCATCGATTACGAGGAGCTTGAGGCCATGGCTCAGGAGCACAGACCTAAACTGGTCATCGCAGGCGGGAGCGCCTATCCGCGCCTCATCGATTACGAGCGCATCGCCAACATCGCCCACAAGGCCGGCGCCCTGTTCATGGTGGACATGGCTCACGTGGCGGGGCTGGTGGCAGCCAAGGTCCTGCCCAGCCCCGTGCCCCACGCGGACTTCGTCACCTCCTCCACCACCAAGACCCTCTGCGGTCCGCGCGGAGGCCTTATCCTCTGCAAGGCCCAACATGCCAGGACCCTTGACCGCGGGGTTTTCCCCGGCTCTCTCAGTTCCATCCACCTCAACATCATGGCGGCCAAGACCTGGCTCTTTCAGCACGCGTTCTCGCCTGAGTTCCGCGCCACGATGCAGCAGGTCGTCGTCAATGCCCGGGCCCTGGCGGACGCTTTGGCCCGGAACGGATTCCGCATCGTCAGCGGGGGCACGGACAACCACATCGTCCTGGTGGACCTGAGGCCCAGGAAGATCACGGGCAAGCTCTTTCAGGACGCGCTTGAGACCGTCGGCATCACCCTGAACAAAAACATGATCCCCTTCGACCCGGAGAAGCCCTCCGTCACCAGCGGGGTGCGCATCGGGACGACCGCCGTGACCCAGAGGGGCCTTAAGGAGCCGGAGATCATCCGCATCGCGAACATCATGACCCGAGTCGCCGAAGCGCCCGAGGACGCCTCCGTGCTGGAAGCCTGCAGGAAGGACGCCCTGGCCCTCATCGAACCCTTCCCTCTCTACCCTCGGGAGCTTTGAGGTGAGGGGCTTTTTCTTAACATAGGCTGCCGCCAGGCCCCGCGTGCTTCGTGCGGCCTGAGCAGCAGTCTCTTGCAGGAAAGGAGGTAAACACCAACTTTACAAAAGACAGTTTCAGTACCATGTCAGAAAAGGTGTGGTGAAAATCGGTGAACAATGGGCGCCTGTTTTTCAGGCACCTCTCTTCCTAGCAGGCTGCGCGTCCGCTTTCATCCACATCTCCGGGTTCTTCCCCTCAGACCACAGACTATAAAATAAACCTGCTGAGGGCAGGGACCGGACAAAGGAGGATGGCTTTTTTGACTTTAAACATGTTTGTCCAGCACTTCATCAATGCGCTGGGGCTGGGATCCCTCTACGGCCTGATCGCCGTGGGGTACACGATGGTCTACGGCATCCTGCGCCTCATCAACTTCGCCCATGGGGACATCTTCATGCTGGGGGCTTATTTTGTCTACTTCACCACAGTGGTCTTCAAGCTGCCCTGGCTTCTGGGGGTCGGCATCTCCATCATCGGAGTGACCGTCTGTGGGCTTCTGGTGGACCGGATAGCTTACCGCCCCCTGAGGAACGCTCCCCGCATCTCAGCCCTCATCAGCGCCATCGGCGTCTCCTTCTTCATTGAAAACCTCGCCATCGTCGTCTTCTCCGGCATCCCAAGGCCGGTCGTCCAACCGCCGCTCCTGATGAAGCCGATCGTCGTCGGGCAGGTGCGTCTCATCCCGCTCGGCCTCATGGTGCCCGTCATCTCGTTCTTCCTGGTGGGGGTCCTGCTCTGGATGGTCTACAAGACCAAGCCGGGCCTGGCCATGCGCTCCATCTCTTTCGATATCGAGACCACGCGTCTGATGGGCGTCTCCGTGGACCGCATCATTGCCCTGACCTTCGCCCTCGGCTCTGCCTTGGCCGCCGTGGCCGGCATCCTCTGGGCGCTGCGCTATCCCCGCGTCGAGCCGTTCATGGGCATCTTCCCGGGCTTCAAGGCCTTCATCGCCGCCGTCTTCGGGGGCATCGGCTCCATCCCGGGCGCCATGGTGGGAGGCATCATCCTCGGTTTTGTCGAGATCATGTCCATCGCCTTCTTCCCGCACCTCTCCGGCTATAAGGATGCCTTTGCCTTCGTGCTTCTCATCTTCATCTTGCTCATCAAGCCCACGGGGCTGATGGGGGAAAAACTGGAGGATAAGATATGAGCCGCAAAATACGCAACGGCACCCTCACTCTCCTTGCCCTGGCTCTGTTTGCCTGCTTCCTGAACTGGGCGCCCTCCAACCTCAACGGCTATGTGCTGCGCATCCTGAACCTCATCGCCATCAACGCCATCCTGGGGCTCAGCCTGAACCTCATCTACGGCATGACCGGTATGTTCTCCCTGGGTCACGCGGGTTTCATGGCCATCGGCGCCTACGTCTCCGCGCTTCTGATCCTTTCCCCGGCCCAGAAGGAGGCCATGTGGATCCTTGAGCCAATCGCGCCCTGGCTGCTGAACCTCCAGACTCCGTTTCTGGTATCCCTCATCCTCGCCGGGCTGGTGGCGGCCTTATTCGGATGGCTCATAGCCCTGCCCATCCTGAAGTTGGGAGGCGACTACCTTGGCATCGCGACCCTGGGCTTCTCGGAGATCATCCGCATCCTCATCACCAACCTCACCCCTCTGACCAACGGCTCCCTTGGGCTTAAGGGCATCCCCGCACACACCACCCTCTGGATGAGCTACGGGTGCCTGGGCATCTTCCTGGTTTGTATGGTCTCCATGATGAACAGCAACTTCGGCAACGTCCTGAAGGCTGTCCGCGACGATGAAACAGCCGCACGAACCATGGGCGTGAATACCTTCAGGATCCGGGTCCTGGCCTTCACCCTGGGCTGTTTCGGAGGCGGACTGGGCGGGGCCCTGATGGGGAACCTGATAACCACCATCGACCCGCGCATGTTCATGATCACTCAGACCTACAACCTCCTGATGATCGTCGTCGTGGGCGGGCTGGGCTCCATCACGGGGAGCGTCATCGGCGCGGTGCTGGTGACCACCATGCTGGAATGGCTCCGGTTCGTCGAGAACCCCATCCAGCTGGGTTCCCTCTCCATCCCCGGGATCCCGGGGATGCGCATGGTCCTCTTCTCCGTGCTGCTGATAGCCGTCATCATCTTCCGCCGGGAGGGCATCATGGGAATGAGGGAGTTCACATGGGACTGGTTCTTTCCCTCCCGTAAAAAACTTGAAAAAAACTCAGAGAGAGGAGGGGAGGGCCTATGAGTCGGATCCTTGAGCTCAAGGACATCGTCCTGCGCTTCGGAGGCCTGACGGCGGTCGATCACCTCTCGTTCTCCATCGACAAGGGGCAGATAATCGGCCTCATCGGCCCCAACGGTGCGGGTAAGACCTCAGCTTTCAATGTCATCAGCGGGTTTTACAGGCCCACGGAGGGGCACGTCGAGTTCGAGGGGGCGAACCTCACGGGCCTGCCGCCCCATGAGGTCTGCAAGGCAGGCATCTCCCGCACTTTCCAGAACATCCGCCTGTTCCAGAACGAGACGGTACTCCAAAACGTCATGGTCGGCTCCTGGGTGCGCCAGAAGAGCCGCTGGTGGATGAGCCTCATGCCGCCACTGTTCCCCTCCTTCATGAGGGAGGAGCGCGCTATCCGAGCTCGCTCTCTGGAGCTTCTGGCCCGGCTGGAGCTGGACGAGCACGCGGACGACCTGGCCTCCTCCCTGCCCTATGGCGCCCAGCGACGTCTGGAGATAGCCCGAGCCCTCGCCACGGAGCCCAGGTTCCTCCTGCTGGACGAGCCCGCCGCAGGCATGAACCCTAACGAGTCCAAGGAACTCATGCTCTTCATCCGGCGGCTGCGCGACGAGTTCGACCTGACCATCCTGCTGATAGAACACGATATGAAGGTCGTGATGAATGTCTGTGAGTACATCCACGTCCTGGATCATGGGGTTTTGATAGCGAGCGGTACGCCCGACGAGATCCGGAACAATCCCTCTGTGATTGAGGCGTACCTGGGGAAGGCTGCGGGAAAGGGGGCCGACCATGCTTGAGATCCGTGGGCTGAACGTGAAATACGGAGCCATCCACGCGGTACGGGACGTCTGTCTCTCCATCGGCAAGGGGGAGATAGTGACCCTGATAGGGGCCAACGGTGCGGGCAAGAGCAGCACCATAAGGGCGATCATGGGACTGACACGGTGCACGGCGGAGACCCTGAGCTTCACGCCGCCGGGTCAGCCGCCCCTGGACCTTCAGGGCCGACCGGCCGAAGAGCGGGTGAAGATGGGCATCGCTCTCAGCCCTGAGGGCCGCCGCATCCTCCCTCACCTGACGGTCGAGGAGAACCTGTACCTGGGCGCCTACTCGCGCGATGACACAGACGGGATAGAGGAGGACCTGGAGCACGCCTACGCCCTCTTCCCGCGCCTGAAGGAACGTCGCAGTCAAAAGGGCGGCACCCTGTCCGGCGGGGAACAGCAGATGCTGGCCCTGGCCCGAGCTCTGATGAGCCGTCCCAGCCTCCTGATGCTGGACGAACCTTCGTTGGGGCTGGCCCCGTTTCTCGTTGAGGAGGTGTTCGACATCATCCAGACCATCAACCGGGAGGGGCGAACAATCCTTCTCGTGGAGCAGAACGCCTTCGCCGCCCTGAACATCGCTCACAAGGCCTACGTGCTGGAGGTGGGAGCCGTCGCTATCGAAGGGCGGGGCGAGGACCTGCTGAAGGACCCGCGCGTCCAGGCCGCCTACCTCGGAGGCTGACGGGGGTTTTACCGAACAGGCGACCAACAAAAAATATCCGCATAAGTAGGCGACCGGCTACTCCGAATGCCGTGCCGGTTGCTCCAACTGATTACGCAGATGGACGCAGATTAAAAAGATTAAAAATCCTTAAAAAATTTGCGTTCATCTGCGGATTATCAAATGGGCCCCCCCGGCCATCAGCTGACCGGGGGGGCCTATCACGATTTTTCTCGCGTGACGATGCGTGACGAACTCCTTGACAGCTTCGAGCCTACAAGAATTCAGGGGGTTGGGCCCCAAAAAGGTTGGGGTCCCATTTCCTTTAGTTTTTGCTCCAAAGTTTGAGTTATCAAATGCAGCCTAGCATCTTTTTGGCTTCCTCCGATGAGACAAACTCCCGACAATCTTTATCTTCTTCAATAGCTTTTAGCATTTCCAAATCAAACTCGTCAGGCTCAGCTGTCGGGATTGCGTCCCAGTCCACATCCAGATCCGAAAACTCGAAAGAGATGATTTCCCAAAGTCTTGCCGCAGCGTCGCTATCCATCACTGTGACGGCACCAAGGATTCTTTTTTTGATCGCGTCCACTGTTTAGCGCCTCCTTTTGTAGACTTCTCCGCGGGTATCTATTTTTTCAATATAGAGTACATGACCGTCCCTATCAAAAATAACCCTGCAATCCCCCACGCGCAACCTATATCCGCGCACGTTCTGAAGCTTGACCACATCGCCCAGGGGCAGCCTCTCTATGGCTCGAATAACGCGCTGCCGCATAAACACATCCTGTCCAGCTAAAAACTTCAGCGCTTGTTTGGAATACTTGATCTCCATCGTTTTTATCCATTTTTCTGTCCATTCGTGGTTTTGTCTTTAACGAATCTGCGTCTATCAGTCGAGGTGAAGCCACGAGGTTTCACCTCGACTGATAGATTAAAAAAATTAAAAATCTCTTTTAAAAATCTGCGTCCATCTGCGTAATCAGTCGAAGGCGAAGCCGTGGGGGCTTCGCTTTGACATAAGCTGGACCGAAGGTTTAGCGAAGCTACTCGACTCGGCATTAGGAGCCTGGCGGCTCCAAAGTAGCCGGTCGCCTACTTATGCGGATTTATTTTTTTACCTGCGTCCAGCGGATTTATTCCAAGCGCAGCGCGCCGAGCCCGAGTTAGTCCTCCTCCACAAAGCGGTTGCAGAGCACGCCTATCCCGGTTATCTCCACCTCCACCTCGTCCCCGTCCTTTACCGGCCCGATGCCGCTGGGCGTCCCAGTGGCGATGACGTCCCCGGCGTGCAGCGTGGCAAATCGGCTGATGTGCGCGATAATGCGCGACACGGAAAATATCATATCGCTCAAGGGGCCCTGCTGCACCACCTCACCGTTCAGCCGCGTGGTCAGCATTGCGTCCTGCGGCATCTCCGGTTGGTAGAGCAGGCAGGGCCCCATGGGGGCAAAACCATCAAAGCTCTTGGCCCGGGTCCACTGGCCGTCCCGACCCTGCAGCGTCCGCGCCGTCACGTCGTTGAAACAGGCGTATCCTCTGACGAACTTCAGGGCCTCAGCCTCCGGGACGTTCCGGCAGGTCTTGCCAAGCACCACCGCCAGCTCCCCCTCATAATCGATCCTGCCCGCCCATGAGGGGAAGCGAATGGTCTCATTGTGAGCCGCCAGACAGGTCAAAGGCTTCAGGAAGATGCAGGGCTCCTCCGGAGGGGTTTTGTTCGTCTCCTTCGCGTGCTCCCGATAGTTCAACCCCACGCACCAGATGGCATGAGGCGACGTGGGGGCCAGAAGGCGCGCGCCCTCCCGTATCGTCCCGGTGGGCTGCAGCTCGGCGTCCAGAACCTCCACCCTCCCGTCCTCAAGCAGCAATCCCGGTTCCGCCACGCCGCCGTACTCAAATCGCACAATGCGGCTTCCCTTTTTCGCTTCGCTCATGACACGCATCCTTTCTTAAAAAAAGATCCGGTCCCCTGAAGCTCGGACTTCCGGCGACCGTTTCAAAACGATTCCTTCTTCTCCTCTATTTTACTAAATTTTTTCCAAAATCGTGCCCCAGGACCCCACATCTCCCTGAAGACGTCGCTTCAGGACATCCCAAATCAAAACCGAACGCTTAATTCCGCCGTTCTCCTCTGTAAAAAAGCCCCTCCTTCTGATATCCTATGAAAGGAAAAAGGAGTGCAGCTTATGAGAAGAAAATGAGGAGTGAGGCAGCATGTACGAAATCACACTGATCCGTCATGGAGAAAGCTCCTGGAACAAGGAAAACCGTTTCACCGGTTGGACAGACGTCCCTCTGTCCGATAAAGGTGTCGAAGAGGCGAAGACTGCCGGACGCCTGATGAAACAGGAAGGGCTTTGTTTTGACCTCGCCTTCACCTCCGTCTTGAAACGCGCCATCAAAACGCTGTGGCTAGCCCTTGAGGAGATGGACCTGATGTGGATCCCAATCCGCCATTCCTGGAAGCTGAACGAGCGCCACTATGGGGCTCTTCAGGGCCTGGACAAGGCGGAGACCGCTTCGAAGTACGGCGATGATCAGGTCAAGATATGGCGCCGCAGCTATGACGTCCCGCCACCCCTCCTGGAGAAGGGCGATAAGCGCTCTCCCGCCGAAGATCCTCGCTACGCAGCGCTCTCTCCATCCGAGATCCCGGTGGGCGAATGCCTGGCGAATACGGTGACCCGAGTGGTCCCTTACTGGCAGCAGGAAATAGTCCCCGAGATCCGGGCCGGCAAACGTATCATCATCGCCGCACACGGCAACAGCCTGAGAGCCCTGGTCAAGCATCTGGACGGCATCTCAGAAAAGGACATCGTAGAGCTGAACATCCCCACCGGCGTCCCTCTGGTCTACACCCTGGATGCAGACATGAAACCTCTGAAACACCGCTACCTGGGCGATCCGGAGGCCATCGCCCGAGCCGCAGCCGCCGTGGCCAGCCAGGGTAAGGCGAAGTAGCAAGCAGGAGGGTAGGCAGCAACGTACCGTCAACCCCCCATCTTCCAAACCCTTATTTATCTCCTCCCGGCAGAACTCCCGGGTATTGTCAGCTCTTGTCCCTCATCTAAGTCTTTATCTCCCCGGACCTTGCTCCAAAGCTTTCAGGGAACCGCCGGTTTGAGCGTTTCTGCAAGAAGGCCAACCGACGCGTCCCTTGGACTCCATAGCTTTTTCAGAGCACGCGGAGGTTTGGGGCTCGGTCTTATGTTAAGCATGTGGGAATTGGGGCGCGTCCCCGTTTTATTTAAAT
>JAAYOR010000183.1 GCA_012520235.1 Fretibacterium sp. | reverse complement strand
GATTGAGCTACCGAGGAACGTTAAACTTTTTTATCATAGTGGAGGCGGCACCCGGATTCGAACCGGGGATAAAGGATTTGCAGTCCTCTGCCTTACCACTTGGCTATGCCGCCATTATAGAACTTTCAATGGAGCGGAAGACGGGATTTGAACCCGCGACCCCAACCTTGGCAAGGTTGTGCTCTACCCCTGAGCTACTTCCGCGTAACTTAACCGAGATGGTGGCGGGACCCAGAATCGAACTGGGGACACGCGGATTTTCAGTCCGCTGCTCTACCAACTGAGCTATCCCGCCGCTCATACGCGGCGCAAATCAAAAATTAAATGGCGGGGCCGACGAGACTCGAACTCGCGACCTTCGGCGTGACAGGCCGACACTCTAACCAACTGAGCTACGACCCCGCTTTTTTATTGGTGGGCGAAACAGGGTTCGAACCTGTGACCCCCTGCGTGTAAGGCAGGTGTTCTACCACTGAACTATCCGCCCTAAAACACGAACGATAGTATAAAGGCCCGGTTCGATTCTGTCAAGGTTCGTGAAAGATGTCTTTCTATTCAGTTTAATCTTCAAGCGCGTCCGCTCACAATTTTTGCTTTTGTCCATAGGTAGCGGCGGGACCGTGCTTACGGTTGTAATGTTTGTCCAGAAGGGGCTGTTCGACCGATGGCGTTGACGGCTCGAGCGTCAGAGTGAGGGAGGCGATCCTGGCCACTTCCTCAAGGATATAGGCATGCTCAACCGCTGCGGCAGGAGTTTTGCCCCAGGTAAAGGGTCCGTGCCCCGCCACAAGAGCAGCAGGAACGGCAGAGGGCTCCTTGCCGTCAAAGGCCTGGACAATCACCCTGCCTGTGTTCCTCTCGTAATCTGTCTCTATCTCCTCCCGGGTCAAAGGCCGGGTGCAGGGCACGGGGCCGTAGAACGTGTCCGCATGAGTCGTTCCCAGGGGAGGGATGGCTTTTCGGCTCTGAGCCCACGCCACGGCATAAGGGGAATGGGTATGAGCCACCCCTCCCACGTCCTGGAAGGCCCTGTAGAGCTCCAGGTGCGTGGCCGTATCTGAGGAGGGCGCGAGCTCACCCTCCAGCACCTTTCCCTCCAGGTCAAGCACGGGGATCATTGAGGGGGTCAGCTCTTCATAAGAGACCCCGCTGGGCTTGATGGCAACAACCCCCAGGGTCCGATCCACTCCGCTGGCGTTCCCCCAGGTCAGGATGACCATCCCGTACTTCACAAGCCTCATATTAGCCTCAAAGACCTCTCTCTTCAGCTCTTCGTACATCTTGCTGCTCCTCCCGGCAGGCTCAAGCGCCTACCTGGATGCGCGCGACCTCAGCCATGATCTCCCGGGTCTGCTGGTAGAGCTTCTTATAGAGCTCAAAATGTCTCCCATAGGCTTTGTTGTTTTCAGGGTCGCTTTTGAGCGTCTCCCGAAAGCCCAGCCATTTTTTGATCTCCCCGGGCTCTTTGAAGACTCCGACCCCCAACCCGGCCAGGAAGGCATCGCCCAGGGTCGCCTCCACGTCACGGTCCAGGCGCTTCATGGCATAGCCTGTGGCATCGGCAAAAATCTGCGTCCACAGGTCGCTGCGCGCCGGGCCTCCGACGATATAGCAAACCTCGTCCAGTTTGATGCCAGCCTTGACCGCCTCCTCCATGTTGTGACGCAGCGAAAGAGCCACCCCCTCCATGCAGGCACGGTAGATGTGGCCGCGCGTATGCAGCAGGGAGAGCCCGAAGATAGTCCCTCTGGCGTCAGGGTCCCAGATGGGAGAACGCTCACCCATAAAATACGGCAGCACGATGAGCCCGTCGCTCCCCACTCCCACACCCTGGGCCTCTTTCTCCAGGAGAGAGTAGGCAGAGACGTCAGACCTCCGCTGAACCTCCCGCTCGCAGGCCCCAAACTCGTCGCGGAACCATCGGATGACCGCCCCGGAGGTAGCGCCACCGCCGAAGGTGTAGATGGTCGTGTCATCGTTCACAACATAGGGGAAGCTTACCAGGCCCGGAGTGAGGTACTTCCCATCGTGGACCGTGCCCCAGCAGATGGAGGTCCCAGTCATGGCCACGTGCTCTCCCTCGTTGACGACGCCGCAGCTGAACTGAGCGACCGGCGCGTCAATCCCTCCTGCCACGATAGGCGTCCCTTCAGGAAGGCCTGTGGTCGCGGCGAACTCCCTGTTGAGCTTGCCCACCACGTCAAAGGAACGGGTGATCCTCTCAGGGAAGAGAGAGAGGGGTATTCCCAGGACATCAAGCATCTCCTGAGACCAGGTTTTTTTGTGGATGTCAAAGACACCGCCGATGTTGCCCGCTGAGGAGTAATCCGTGGCAAGCTCTCCCGTAAATTTATAGATGACGTAATCCTTGGGCGTCACAAACTGCCAGGTCTTCTTCCAGAGGTCAGGCTCGTTGTTCCGCATCCAAAGGATCTTTGTGAACCCGTAGTAGCTGTCGACGTAGTTGCCGGTGATCGAAAAGATCTGTTCGAGCGGAACGTTATCCTTCACCCACTGAGTCTCTTCTCTGGCTCTGCGGTCCATCCAGATCATGCAGGGACGGAGCGCCCGGCCGTCCCGGTCCACCGGGATGCCTGAGCCTCCGTAGAGCCCGCTTATAGCCACGGCCGCTATCTCTTTGGGGTCGCATTTCGACTGTTCCAGAACGTCCTTCAAGGTCCCGACGACGGCCTCAAGCCACACGTCGGGCCACTGTTCGGCCCAAGAGGGGGCGGGAGTGAGCACGCCATACTCACGAAAAGCCTCCCCCAAAGTCCTGCCCTGCGCATCCAGCATCAGGGCCTTGGTCCCTCCCGTTCCGATATCCACTCCTATCAACATCTCAGATTCCCTCCCACCGTTTGGAGTCCGCGCACCTTCCGCCACGCGTCATGCTTCGAGGACTATCTTCTCCCTTTCACGGAAATAGGAGACCGTCTTTTGAACCAGCTCGTCCAGGTCTTTCGCGTTCGGCTTCCCGTTCATGGCGACGTAGGGATCGCCTCCCGGCCCCAGCGGCTCCGCCGAGACAAAGCGATTTCCCTGATTATAGCCTATGAGATAAAGGGCGCGGATTATTGTGTCCAAGTCCATCGAACCCTCGCCCAGGGCGCGCCGGTTGCTGTCCGCCACGTGGAGGTTCACAAGCGTCTCCCCAGCCTCCAGGATGGCCATGCCCAGATGGCTCTCCCCGCTCTGCATGTGGTAAAGGTCCCCGTTGATGTGGCGAACCCCCGGATGGTCCACCGCCGCGATGTACTCTTTAGCCTCCGCAATCGTGTGCACAAAGCTCACCTCGTCGGCCCGGATCGGCTCGACCGCGGCCAGCACCGAATGCTGGACAAAGAGGTCCGCCACGAGCCTCAGAGTCGCGACGCTCCGTTCAAACTCTGTGGCGTCATAAGCCACAGGGCGCCCCACCGCCCCAGGCACCACCAGAAGATAATGGCCTCCGACCTCGGCCGTGAAAGGGATGCTGCGGCGCAAGTAATCAACCGCGGCCTGACGCTGATGGGCGACGTTGGAAGAGAGGTCGTTGTGCACGGAGAACATGCCGCAGACCCCGGAGACCTTCATGCCGTATTTTTTCAACGTCTTCAGCGTCTCATCCGCCTTATACCCCAGGTCGGGGCCGTAGTGGTTGCCGTGTAGCTCGATGTAGCTCAACCCAGCCCCTGAGAGGCGGGCACAGGTGTCGTCCAGGGATTCAAGGCCAAAGCCCCAGTTGCTCCACGAAAGTTTGAGGGGCTCCTTCAATCTCTCAGGGTGCTTATCTCGAAGCTCTTTAAATTTCTTTAAGATTTGGGCGTCCTTCTCCTCAAAATTCTGCTTCTTATGAGCCATGGATTTTTCATCTCCCTGCAGTCATCGGATGATTTTGTCTGAAATATCTACAAACGGAGGGGCAAAGAGCCCCTCCGTCGCGTCTGCGGGGCAGAGCCCCTAAGATACCTAGATACCTTCCCTGTAAAACGCTGTCGTCACTCGTTCACTTCGACGTCGGACAACGCCTTGTCCATCTTGACCTTCAGCTGGTCCATGGCCTCCTGGGTGGTCTTGTACTTCCCGGCCACCAGGTCCTGAAGCGTGGCTGCCCACTCGGTGGCCAGCTCAAAGAAATAGGGGTTGGGGGTGAAGTAAACGGTCGTTCCGGGGACCGTGGCCTCAAAGGTCTCTTTGAAGCCCGGGGTCGCAGCAATGATCTCCTGGAACTTGGGGTTATCAAAGACAGACTTGCGAGGAGGATCGACGGACTTCCACTCCGTCACCGACCAGCTCTGGAAGGGCTTGCTGGTGAAATACTGGATGAAGAGCCATGCCGCGTCCTGGTGCTGGGAAGCTGCATTCATCGCGAGCGCCCAGACCCAGAGGTTGGACTTGATCTCGCTCTTCCCTTCAGGAAGAGGAGGAGGAGAAAAGGCTATCTTGCCTGCCTGGCTGGAAGCGCCCGGCACGGACTGAAAGTAACCGGTGCTATCCGCCCCGAACATCATCGCAGCCTTCTTGGCACCGAGGTCGGCTCCGCACTGGTACCAGGTGTAAGAGGACCAAGTGGGGGAACCGCCCGCCTTGATGAGCTGAACCCACATGTCGGTCATGGCGACCGCCTCAGGCGAGTTGACCTTGGAGACCAGCTTGCCGTCCTCAATGGCCAGGTCCACAGCGCCGTAGTTTGTGTAGGTCGTCATGTACTCAGGGTGAATGGTCGCCCAGTTACGGGTGCCACGTAGGGCGATCCCATAGGTCCCCTTGCCGTCAAACTCGTTCAGTTTGGCCGCAAGCTCAAGGAGCTCGGGGATCGTCTTGGGGGGCTCTACGTTAAACTGAGTGAACACGTCCGTGTTGTACATCAGGACGTTGTCCTCAAAACCAATGGGCAAGGCCCACTGAGGCCCCGTACCAACCCTGTGGCCAGGAACCCGGTCCCAGCGCAGCGCTCCGACGATGCCGGGGAAAAAGTCATCGTAATCGTAATCGGCTGCCGTCTTCGCAGGATCCTTTAAAAACGCGTCCAGGTCCACCATGTAGTCGGAGGCGGAGTAGTCCCAGCACTGATACGCACCCGTCATGTAAATGTCGGGCTCGCCGGAACGGCTG
>JAAYOR010000018.1 GCA_012520235.1 Fretibacterium sp. | reverse complement strand
CTTTCTGCAAGTTCCTGAAAAATAGTTTCCCGCACCACGGGGTTTTTATGGAGGGACAGAAGAATGCGAACCTCAGGGTGTCGCTCAATGATCTCCTTTATAGCGCCACAGATTCGAGTCAAGGGAGCTCCCCAGGACTCTCTTCTGTGAGCGGTCATCAAAATGAGAGGGGCTTCCTCTGGAATTTCCTTCAGGATCTCAGAGGGAGTCAAGTGTCTCAGGGTCCAGAAGAGCGCGTCAATAACAGTGTTACCCGTGACAAAAACCTGGCTGCTGTCTGTTCCTTCCCGAAGGAGATTTTCAGCTGCCCATGGGGTTGGGGCAAAGAAGAGAGAGGAGAGCCTGTCCGTCAGAACTCTGTTGGCTTCCTCAGGAAACGGGAGTTTCATGTTATGGCTGCGCAGCCCCGCCTCTACGTGTCCTATGGGAACTCCGCGGTAGAAGCCGGCAAGGGCTGCCCCAAACGTCGTAGTCGTGTCCCCATGCACCAACAGCATGTCCTGCGGGTCCTTCTGCAGAAAATTGCTCACTCCCTGCAGGACTGCCGAGGTTAGATATTCCAGAGACTGCCGTTCTCTCATCACGTTCAGCTTGACATCCGCGTCAATTCCAAAATGATGCAGGGCCTGCCGCAACATGTCCGTGTGCTGTCCCGTTGAGAGGATGGTGAGGGAAAAACGCTCGTCACTTTTCATCAACCGGAGAAGAGGGGCCATCTTTATCGCCTCAGGACGGGTTCCTATGACACAGGTTACCTTGTACATTGAGTCTTCCTCTCTTTTGTTTGTGTTTTGCGTCAGGAGAGCCTGAAGCACACCGTTAGCCCTCCGATCAAAAAGAGGACCTGAAGCGACAAGAGACAGAGAACCGTCCAGGAAGGGGAGTTTGTCAAACGCGTTAGGAGATGATGAAAATGTTTTTTGTCAGGATAGAAAGGTGAATTCCCCTCCAGGATGCGACGGCTGAAAGCGATTAAGGTGTCCAGCACAGGGACACCACCAAACAGCAAGAGCAGAAGGATCAGTTCGTGTATCTGAAGACGCACAAGGAGTCTGGCCGTAATACGTATAAAATTAGAAGCAAAGAGGAAGCCCAGAAGCGTGCTTCCACCATCGCCCAAAAAGGTTTGAGCAGCTGGAAAATTCCAGCATAAAACGCCTAAGGCCATGCAGGCCATCATCGCCCCCTCCAGGGAGGTCCCCCAAAACACCAGGGCCAGGGAGGAGGCGATGAAAAGAGAAGTACACAGGCCATTGACTCCATCAATAAGGTTATAGGCACTCGTGACACCTGTGAGCCAGGCGAGACAAGTGAACGCTGTTAAAGGAGGCAGCTGCATGGGAAAAACCACAAGGGAGGCAGCTAAGAAATGAGCTGCCAGCCTCAGAAAAGGACTTTGAGACTGCATGTCATCCAGGTAGCCACAGAAAAATACGAGGGTAGCCCCCGTGGCGCTCCAGCGCACCTCCGGGGCAAGCTCCACAATGGAAAGCGCCCACAACAGGTAACCAGCCCATAATCCCAGGCCGGCCCCCCTCGGCATTTGAACGGCATGTATCTTACGGGCAGATGGGTGGTCCATTATCTTGTAGCTGCGGGCTAGCTTTATGGAAAATGGCGTGATAAAGCCCCCCCAAAAAAAGCCGGCAAGGCCCACAAGGAACAAACGAACATTGAGCAAAAAGGACCTCCTCCTCCTGAACCGATGGTTTTCCAGACAGGCAAGAGGCTTTACGAAGAGAATCCACATCCATTCAAAGCCTCTGTCGGCAAATATAACATAATTTAAAGCGCAAGAAAGTCAAGCGTTATTTCCAAAAACATAGGAATGCTATTTAAGGGCTTAAATTAGCGGCTCCCTAGCTTGAGATGTCGTCAATGATCTGTTGGGCCCGCTCCAGAAAAGGAGTGTCCAGCCGATCGTAGAGAAACAGGCAGAGAGCCTCCGGGTCCAGAGGCTCCCTCAGCCTCAGACGGATGGTGCTAGACATCTGTCGCTCAAGTTTGTAGGGCAGCTCCTCGTAAGAGCTCACGTCGATTCCGTTTACGACAATATTAGCCACGCTCGACTGGAACGACCAGCTCTCCGCGTGCAGACAGCGCGCGTAGTAGAGCGAGAGCAGCATTTTGAACACCACCTGGTTCAGGCCCTTGTAGTGCCGGAACACCTGTTCATCAAGTTGGTACAGGGTCTCCTCAGTCCGAAACCCCCACTCCTGAAGTGTGATGCCCGTGGCCAGAGAACGGAAAGCTGCCTTCAGCACCTGATCCCTCACCACGGGACCGGGCAGGTCTATCTTCACGACCTCCCTGATGAGGTTGCGATACTCCTCCGCAATCTGGTGAGGGTCTCGCTTTGTTTCAGTTGTCACGGAGGGCAACCCGTCGGAAGTCTGCTCTGGAAGCTCTACAGTGAGATCCCTGCCCGTCCTCACCAACACCTTCTTCAAGACACCCTTTTGTTCGGCGTGCTCCAGAAAGCTGCGGAAGCTGTCAAACCCCAGGCGCTCCAGGTCAAAATCAGATTGAAGCTGACGCATCAGATTGGCGATGGAAGCCCCGTTCAACGCCTTGCCATCGTGCAGAAGCTTTCGACAGGCCCGAACCAGAAGCGCCAGAGCCTCATTCAGGTTGATCTCCGTCAGAGCCTCTCCCTTTATAAATGGTATTGTTGATATATTCAAAAGATTTTCATAGTAAAACAGATGGTCGACGATGCTGATGAGCATATCAGATCGATTGGCTTCGTCAAAGCTGATGGCAATGGTCTTCCTGCCTAGCTCCCTCAACTTGGAATACAGCGGGATATAGTCTCTGTCCTGGGACACAAAAGCAAAATGGCTGATGTGATCGTTCTCATAAGCCAGGGACATCGCATTGGTGACGATGCTGATGTCCGCGCTGTTCTTATGCTCGACCACGTAGGGGACATCCTCAATGGCTATCATGTTCCGCGTCAGTTCCTTGCGCAGGAAGTCAACCGAACTGTCCGTCCCTCCCGTACTCTTCACCGCCTTATAAATATCTCCATAAGCGCGTCGGTAGCGCAGAGGACCAAATTCTCTGAGTTTCTCGCAAATAGGCCTCAGCGCCATCGGCACAGCCAGCCTCGAACAGAGGCCCACGAAGTTCTCCACGTCGATGAACAGGGCTATGCCGCTGACATCATTTGAAGTGTTTTTTTCTGACATGACATCACTCCTTTTACAAAATGTCTTATATAATGGATGCGCGGACTTTGAGGAAATCCGGCTCATTATCTTACTCCCCTATATCTTCTATTCCAACGCAGGCTGTGCTCATGTGGCCAAGCTCCGCGCATTTGTGCTGCCTGATAAAATTTTGGACCCCAGGGGCAAGTGCGGCAGTTGGGCAGTACAAATGAATCAGAGCAGCTCCTTATAAAGGGTTGACATCAAGAAAACACAAGGGGGAACATGGAGATGTTATTCAAAGAGGCTGAGCACAAACGGGCATTCAGGAAAGACGTCCAGGGCGGAAAGGGAGAGCTGGACTGCTTTTACCCCATCCCCAGTGAAGAAGGTCCGCAGGAAAGCCGGTTCCGGATGGTAGGTAGAATGACCCTTGCTCCCGGAGGAATTCTGGGGCTTCATACCCACGAAACCGACGAGGAAGTCTACATCATCCTCTCCGGTAAAGGGCTCTATACTGACTCGGACGGCCGCCGCCATGAAGTGGGGCCCGGCGATGTCACTCTGACGATGAAGGGCAAGAAACACGCCCTGGAAGCCCTGGATGAGCCTCTGACGTTCTGGGCTGTCATCGCCAGGTAGAAATAGAAAACGCCAATTAAATCAGCGACCCCTTGCAGGGGGGCAGTCCGGCCAACGATGTAACGATGGAGGAGAAAGGCAAAGTCCCTTCCTCCTCCATTCGTCTTCTTCAAGCCCTGTAAACAGGAAATCCTGCAAACAGGCATATAAAAAAACTACTGAGATATCGCGCCAGTCGGGCAGGCGGAGACACAGCTGCCGCACTCAATGCAGGTATCAGGGTTGACCGTCGCCTTGCCGTCATTCATCTCAATGGCTTCCACAGGGCAAGTCCCCACACACGCCTCGCATCCCACGCACGTATCGGCATCCACAACAGCTTTAGACATAAAAACACCCTCCTCATCTTACATGATTAACTGAAAATAACCAAGATTTGTCCGAATCCTTGCAAGTTCAGACCTGATAATTATAACACATCCGTGGCTCAAAACGCCGCCCTGCATAAAAGGAAGTTTTTACCAGGGCCCAACGCGACGGATGGGATGAGCAGTGTAGGGCAGGAGGTCCCAGACGGTCTCCGCGACCTCGTCGCTCCCCTGGAGTGCCTCAAAGCTGAGGCTCCACACCTCGCTCGGCGCGGCAGGGCCACCTGGAGCTTCAGGGAGCGGCCTCAAGAGCTCCGCACAGGCCTGAGCTTCCGCCTCATGGCGGAAGGTGAACACCAGCCAGTCGATGCTGTCCTGCTCCATCGAATCAAGGTCGGTAAACCCCGGCAGATACAGATGCCGCAGCATCGTCAGGAACATCTGGAACTCTCCGGCTTTTCTCAGGAAATATTCCTTGTTCTCCGGAAGAGGGTTGGGAGCAAAAGAGAAGAGAAAGCGATCGGTGTCCAGCAGGGAACAGGGGTCGGAGGCCAGAGGCTCCACAGAAGCATAAGACTGAAAGTCGTAGCGGCTCTTGTAAAGCAGGTCCATCGTCATCGTCCGGCGGAGGGGCATGAACCGGTCCAGCCAGGCGGCTATCCGCTCGGGGGTCGGAGCCGGGAGCTTACGGGCAGCCATACCAGATGGAAAATCTCGCCTCATTGCCTCAAAGACGGGAAGGTCCTGATGCCGCCACTCCACCTGCCCCCCACGTACCGCAAAAAGAGCATCGTCCGCCGCGTCGGGAATAGAGAACTCGAAGGGCGACATATACTCCTTCAGGCCCCAGCGCTGGAGATGCCTTCTGTCGAGTAGCATCCTCAATTCGCTGCGCGCGGCCGTAAGCTTTCTGTCGCCCTGCTCATCGCCAGGATGCAGGGGAAGGAAGTTTTCAGCCGCAGCCCGTACAAAACGTGACCTCCCCTCTTCCGTCAGGGAGTAAACTCCGTCCTCCTTCAGAAGCACCCTCTCCTCCACCAGACGCTCCACTAGCTCCTCATCCACTCCGGCACGAGCGAGCATCAGAGGGGTCCAACAGGGATGATGTTCGTCAAACAGGAGCAAAAGAGTTTCCTTGTCCTCCACCAATAAAATTACCTCCATAAACACAGGTTCACCCCATAAATACAGGTGACCTGTCTCGGCGAGGAAAGTGACAAAGTGATAAAAATGTCAAACCTCCCTCTTTTGCCCCTCATAATAGCACAGACAGCAAAAGAGAAGGGGGGCCAAACGCCAGACAAGGCATAGGAATCGGCCGAAGGGTCTCGGAAAATCATCACAAGACGAAAGGGCCGGGAATCCCCGGCCCATTTTCTCATTTTTTCCTTTTATTCGTCTGCCTCTGTTGAACCAGCCTTTTGCCCGCAATGGTTTTCTATCGGTGTGGCTGGATGTATTTCTCCATCTCATCCATGGAGATACGCGTGAGAGCCTGGGGCGGCAAACGGGCCAAGAGCTTCCAGGCCATGTCCAGAGACTGCTCGATGTCCCGGTTTTCGTCCTGTCTCTGTCCGATGAAGCGCTTTTCAAACTCCTCTCCAAAGGCCAGATAAGCCCAATCCTCTTCGCCCAGCTCGTCACGCCCTACGACCTCCGCCAGTGCCCTGATCTCCTGCACGCGGCTGTAGCATGCAAAGAGCTGGCTGGAGACACTGGGGTGATCCTCACGCGTGTATCCTTTGCCGATGCCATCCTTCATCAGGCGCGACAAGCTGGGGAGAGGATTGATGGGGGGATAAATCCCGCGGGCATCCAGATCACGAGAGAGGACAACCTGCCCCTCTGTGATAAAGCCCGTTTGATCCGGCACAGGGTTTGTGATGTCGTCATTGGGCATGGTGAGGATAGGAAGTAAGGTAATACTCCCCTCCTTTCCCTTCAGGACCCCGGCACGCTCGTAGAGCGAAGCCAGATCGCTGTAGAGGTAGGAAGGATACCCTTTGCGGCTGGGGATCTCCCCCCGGCTGACGGAGAGCTCGCGCAAAGCCTCGCAATAGCTTGTGATATCCGTGATGATGACAAGCACGTGCATCCCGAGATCAAACGCCAGATACTCTGCGGCGGTCAAAGCATAGCGCGGAGTTGCGATGCGTTCGATGACAGGATCGTCCGCAAGGTTTTGAAACATGACAAGCCGAGTCCCCCGCTGCGAGAGATGGGAGGAAAAGGCCGCCGCATCGTCATGTTTGATACCGACGCCTGCAAAAACCACAGCAAAATTATCCTCCCCCATCAATTTGGCCTGAGAGGCTATCTGAATAGCCAGGCGGTTGTGGGGCAGACCATTGCCCGAAAAGATGGGTAACTTCTGTCCGCGAATCAGGGTGGTCAGGACATCAATGCTCGAGAATCCCGTGTTGATGAAATCACGAGGGTAGACGCGAGCCATCGGATTCATCGGCTGGCCGTTCACATTGCGCTGAAGCCCCCCATAAATAGGCCCACTGCCGTCCAAAGGACGACCTAATCCGTCGAAGGTCCGACCCAAGATCGCCGGAGACAACGCCATCTCCAGAGGCGCACCCGTGAAACGCGCCCGAACTGTGGCTGGCACGAGGCCCTCCGTCCCCTCAAACACCTGAATCATCGTCGCCTCTTTGCTCAGCAGAATAACGCGCCCCAGCCTTGGGCTGCCCTCCGTGAGGATCTCGACGACCTCATCGTAACCTATTCCCTCAATCCCTTTCATCATCAGGATTGGCCCGTTAATCCGGATCACCCCGGAGTGTTCTAAAAGGGACATATCAAGCCTCCTCCTTTTGAGCCAAGCGTTCGCGCCCCACCTTCTTCAGGCTCTCTCTGAGACGCCGGGCAAGATCCGTGAACGCTTCCTTATTTGAGGCAGGTTGTTCTCGGATATGGGTCAGTTCCAGGAGCTCCTCAACTTTGCGAATGAGGGACATGGGACAGCCCTCCTCCACCAGGCCCTTGGCCTGCTCATGAAAACTGAGGATCATCCTGAGGATGAGGCTTCCCTTACCGGGAGGGCAAAAGGAGTCGTCACTGAAGGAGTTCTGCTGCAGATAGCCATTTTTCAGCAATGAGGCTGTGAAGGCCACAAGCTTCTGAGGCTCTGGCAGCACATCTTCCCCCATCAAACGTATGGTCTGTTGGATCACCTCATCTTCGGCAAGTATGGCACGAGCCGCAGCACGCCGCTCAGCCCATCGTCCGTCCACATTCTCAGCGTACCAGTCTTTGACTTCATCTACGTATTCACTGTAGGAGTCCATCCAGCTGATGGCAGGATAATGGCGCGCATGAGCCAAAGAAGCGTCCAGAGCCCAAAAACAGCGGACAAACCGCTTTGTGTGCCGGGTCACCGGCTCAGTGAAATCGCCTCCAGGGGGCGAGACCGCCCCAATGACACTGATGCTCGCCGTCCTCCCATTCAGAGTCTGCACCTTGCCGGCCCGCTCGTAAAACGCAGCCAAACGCGTCGCCAGATAAGCGGGAAACCCTTCCTCCGCCGGGATCTCACCCAAGCGGCCAGAGAGCTCGCGCAGTGCTTCAGCCCAACGAGAGGTGGAATCGGCCATGAGAGCCACGTCGTAACCCATGTCTCGGTAGTATTCCGCTATTGTGATGCCCGTGTAGACGCTGGCCTCGCGCGCAGCCACCGGCATGTTGGACGTGTTGGCAATCAGTATGGTCCGCTCCATCAAGGGTTTTTTGGAATAAGGATCTTCGAGTGACGGG
>JAAYOR010000182.1 GCA_012520235.1 Fretibacterium sp. | reverse complement strand
TGCCGATACTGTTTTGCTGGCGGCTCGTTTCTGGCCGACTGTTCGATGGATGAGATGATCGAGTTCTGCGTCTCTCACATGGCCTCGGCCCATCCGGGGATGACGGAGGACAAAGCCCGCTGCATGATGAGAGAGTTTTTTCCAACGCTCAAACGCTGGAAGGGAGCCTGAAGCCGCGCGTCCAAGCCGGAAGAGGAGCTACAGCACTCCGGGCTTCCCCTTTGGGAAGTCCGACGAGAACAAATTTACGAGAGGAGAGGAGAACATGAAGAAGACACTGAGGGTCGGGCTTATTCAGATGGATGTAGAATTTGCCTCGCCGGACCTGAACTATACCAGAGCTGAGGAGCAGGTCCGCACAGCGGCTGCGGAGGGTGCGCAGATCATCTGTTTGCCCGAGACGTGGAACACGGGGTTCTTTCCCAAAGAGGACTTGAAAAAGCTCGCTGACAAGGAGGGAGAGCGTACCAAGGCGCTCATGTCGCGTCTGGCCACGGAGCTGAACGTACACATCGTGGCGGGGAGCGTGTCCAACCTCAAGGGTGATGAGGTCTACAACACCTGCTACGTCTTTGACCGGTCGGGAGAGTGCGTCTGTGAGTACGACAAGACCCACCCGTTCACCCCCGCGGGGGAGGAGAAATTTTTTGCGTTGGGGACTCACGACTCGATATTCGAGCTGGATGGCCTGAAATGCGGCGTCGTCATCTGTTACGACATCCGGTTCTGTGAGCTTGTGCGGTCCCTTGCTCTGAAAGGTGCGGAGATGTTGTTTGTACCTGCCCAATGGGCTGACGAGCGCATCACACACCTGGACGTCCTGAACCGAGCGCGCGCCATTGAGAACCAGATGTTCGTGGCTTGCGCCAACTCCTGCGGCAAGGGGGGTAAGACTCAGTTCGGAGGGCACTCCGTTCTCATCACCCCCTGGGGCGATATCGTCGCTCAGGCCGGGACCTCGGAGGCGATCCTCACGGCTGATGCCGACCTGAGCGTCATCCAGGACATCCGCAGCTCCATCAATGTCTTCCGGGATCGACGCCCCGACCTCTACTTTCAGGGCTGCTGAGGTAGGACTTGCCCCGCCTCCAGGTAGGCCCTCGTCATCTCCTGGGTGGCATCCAGCAGCATGGCCCGACACTCCTCCAGGTTGCCCCCTCCGTGATGACCTCCGGGCATTCGAGGAGCTGTCCCATGTAGCCTGACTCTGTCTTTGTGTAACAGGCTGTGCAGGCTGCCATCTTCTACACCTCTCCTTCCGAAAACATTGCATTATAACAACGGCAACAATAATATTACCTCGTCGGTAGCAAAAGGTTTATCGAAACTGTGTGCTCACAGAGCAACGATAGCCGTTGTCCAGGTGATTGACAGGACAAAACCGCTCGTCTATAATTCTGGTATACCAGATGACTTTTCTGAATCCTCAGCGAGAGGTGGCGTACTGCCTCCAGAGTAGAGGGAGAGCGCATGAAGAGAGGGAGAGCGCATGAAGAAGAAAGTTTTTGAGCTGGAGCGGTTGGGTGGGACGAAATCAGTTGAGATAGCGTTTGACAAGGTTTTTGCCATCGGCTACGCGGGGCGTGACACGTCTAAGACGATGGCCCACATCAAGGAGCTGGAAGAGCAGCTTGGGGTCCCGGCCCCGGCACGGATCCCCACGATATTCCAGTGCTCCGTCTACACTCTGAGGCAGGAGGAGAATATTGAATTCCTGGGCTCTCAGACCTGCGGTGAGGTGGAATATGTCATTGTCACTCAGGGCGAGAAGCTTTACATCGGTCTGGGCAGTGACCACACGGACCGGAAGCTGGAGAGCGTCAGTGTACCGAAGGCCAAGCAGATCTGCGCCAAGCCTCTCTCCCGCAAGCTCTGGGACTACGATGAGGTCAAAGATCACTGGGACGAGATAGCCCTGCGCTCCTGGCAGATGGTGGACGGTGAAAAGGTCCTGTACCAGGACGGGGGAGTCCGGGACATCCTGAGCGTGGAGGACAACCTCAGGGAGCTGCGTGAGCGGGTGGGCGACATCGACAACGCCGTTATCTTTTCTGGGACTGTCCCTCTGCTCAAGGGCTTTCTCTATGGTGAGAAGTTCTTCTGCGAGATGGTTGATCCCAGGTTGGACCGCAATAACGCCTTTGCCTACTCCGTGGAGGTCATCCCGGAGGAGGAGCGCTAGAAGGATGTACCCTTAGTCAAGCTTCTCCGTCAGAGGGACTTGACGAGGACGGGATTTATGGGAGGAGATGATAGCATGAAGAAAACTTTGAGGGTTGGGCTTATTCAGATGGACATGGAGCTTGCCTCGCCGGATCTGAACTATACCAGAGCTGAGGAGGAGGTCCGAGCGGCGGCGGCCGAGGGGGCGCAGGTCGTCTGTCTGCCCGAGGCGTGGAACACGGGCTTCTTTCCCAAAGAAGAGCTGAAGAAACTTGCTGATAAGGACGGCGAACGGACCAAGGCGCTCATGTCGCGTCTGGCTGCGGAGCTGAACGTGCACATTGTGGCGGGGAGCGTGGCCAACCTCAAGGGCGATAAGGTCCACAACACCTGTTACGTCTTCGACAGGTCAGGAGAGTGCGTCTGCGAGTACGACAAGATCCACCTGTTCACCCCCATGGGGGAGGAGAATTTTTTTGCGTTCGGGACCCATGATGCGACGTTCGAGCTGGACGGCTTGAAATGCGGTGTCGTCATCTGTTACGACATCCGTTTCGGCGAGCTTGCACGGTCCCTCGC